>NZ_JBFEGN010000175.1:0-2496 GCF_047228825.1 Siminovitchia jepli | reverse complement strand
TGGCTAACAGTTCCTACTGCCAAGCCTGTAGTGGACTTTCACCACCAAGTTATAGCCCATGCCGGGCGCACTAAAAAAATAAGCCTAAAAAGGCTTATCCGTTATTTTTCTTTATTTCTTCAATTTGGGAATCATCAAGGATTCCGTAACCATTATAATTCAGGTCAAGTTTTAGTAAAATTTCATTTGCTTTTTCAAACTTAGCAAGATCCTTTTCTGATGAAGCTTCTTGAATTAGTTGATTAGCTTTCTTTAGTTTTTCAACAATAAATTGAGCAGCATTTTTTTCTTCAGCTAATTGAAGAGCCCCTGCAGAGTATTTTTTGATAACATCTATCCCCCTCAGAACATCAGAAAGATCAGAAGCGTCTTTTAATGTATGATTAAGAAACGATGAAGTATTATGAATTCCATCAGAAAGGGTTCCATTAGCGCCTAAATCTTCATCATCAGCATCATAAATAATGTCTTCAGTTTCAGCTTGTATATAAGCTATTTCTCTTTCAGATAATGGAAGTTCAACTGAGCCAGCCCATTCAGCAAATGTAATAACAATGGCAACAAAAGCAATAGAAGATACCGCTGTAATTATAAACTTTTTCATGCCATATTCCTCCATCCTCCCATGGAATCAAATTTCCTTAAAGATCTATCCCCATTGTTCTTCGTGTATTCTCAGTCCTTCTTCACCGTAGAAATATTTAATGTACCTTTCTTCCTCTTCCTCAGATCTCTTTTTGATTTTATATCCATCATGTTTATCCTGGCCATTTACAATATTCCTTGCTTCTATAAAATCTTTATCGATGCTATCAAAATTTCCTTGGCTCCATTTATTTAGAATCTCTTCTAGGACAGGATCGGATTCTATTGATTCAACTTTTTCTTTAAGAAAAGCAATATTTTGCTTAGTGATCTGAGGCCGATACCGAGGTTTCGCCCCTAATATTTCAAAGTTTTCATTTTCATCTAGCTCTACTTTTTGAAAAGACATAGACATTATACTGCTAGCAATCCAATATTCCTCGTCAATTTCCTCTTTAGCGATTTCCTCTTTAAATTCTTCCTCCCCCATATCTTGAGAAGCCTGATTTCTTTCTTCTTCTGATAGAGAATATTCTTCAACGGCGGGAGAGGGAACAGGCTTCGGCTCAGTCTCCGCTTTAGTTATTACTTCCGAACCCACTTCATCATGACTTTTGTCCTTTTCACTTTCGTCTATCTTATTATCAGAAGGTGAACATGCAGCTATGCCTCCAATTACTAATGCTAAGCTAAGACCTGCTAGAAAACTTTTTTTATTCATGAAATGTCACTCCGATTAAAAATAATGATTATTCATCCAAATTAGTATTATAACAAATCAAAACATTTTCAGATAGTGAATTTAGGAAAATGATTCCAATTGAAAGGCAAAAAAATAAGTAGCACCAATCATCCAATAATGAATGATCAGTGCTTATGCTTTCATTTCTAGATTTTCAAGCTCTTTGAATAATTGTTCAGCCAATATTTCTGCTTCTTTAAAAGATGAAGCAGAAATGTCCATAAGCTTTCCTTTGAAAATAAAATTATACTTTTTAATCAAATTTCTTCCGAGCTCCTTCATCCGTAATTTTTGATTTAAGTAAGTTCAATTCTTCTACTGATAACTGATTTTTTCTTCTAGCCATTTTCTTTCTCCTATGAATGAGATTCGACGCATTGGATTTTGGCTCAAATCAGTCTCGAGTAAAAACAATAAAAAAGACTTCCAACGTTAATGTTGAAAGTCAGTCGTTTCAAGGCTTCTCGCCCTTTTTGATACCTGAGGTGGGATTCGAACCCACAAGCCCGTGAGGGCATTGGATTTTGAGTCCAACGTGTATGCCAGTTCCACCACTCAGGCATGATTAAATTGGAGGCGGCAACCGGATTCGAACCGGTGGTAAGGGTGTTGCAGACCCGTGCCTTACCACTTGGCTATGCCGCCATGGTTTTGGAGCGGAAGACGGGGTTCGAACCCGCGACCCCCACCTTGGCAAGGTGGTGTTCTACCACTGAACTACTTCCGCATTACTGGGCTAGCTGGATTCGAACCAACGAATCACGGAGTCAAAGTCCGTTGCCTTACCGCTTGGCTATAGCCCATCGTTAGTCATATTATACTATAAACATGATGGGGCGACTAGTGGGAATCGAACCCACGAGTGTCGGAGCCACAATCCGATGCGTTAACCACTTCGCCATAGCCGCCACTTTGGCAGGGGTAGTAGGAATCGAACCCACACTGGAGGTTTTGGAGACCTCTGTTCTACCGTTAAACTATACCCCTAATGGTGGTGGGGGACGGATTCGAACCGCCGAACCCTGAGGGAGCGGATTTACAGTCCGCCGCGTTTAGCCACTTCGCTACCCCACCAAATATTTGGTTTTGGAAGGTGGCTCAGGACGGAATCGAACCGCCGACACAAGGATTTTCAGTCCTTTGCTCTACCGACTGAGCTACTGAGCCCT
>NZ_JBFEGN010000174.1:0-2528 GCF_047228825.1 Siminovitchia jepli | reverse complement strand
AAAGTAGGAGGGGAATCAAACAGTTGGGTCAAGAGATCCTTTGACCCATCTAACTCGGCGAATGCCGAGAGTCTATCATATAAAAAGGAGGGACTCTATATTTGATCGAAAGTATTGAAGCATTAATGCCTTCTTCATCAATAGACACATCAATAGCTTTGCTAATTATTTCTATTTGCGCATTAGTTGATATATTAAGTCCTGGTGTACTTGCTGTAACTGCCTATTTATTATTGACACAGCCTAATCAATTATCTTCTCGCTTGCTTGTTTTTTTGTTTATTACGCAGTTTGGCTACTTCATCATGGGCTTATTACTATACTTTGGTGGAGATTCACTATTGAAAGGAATTGGAAAATTATCTGAATTTGACTTTATCAATTGGTTTTATATCCTTTTTGGAGCAGCTATTGTTCTAATTAGCTTCAGTAAACCAAATGATACTACAAAAAAACGTTTAATTTCATTTATGCCCCAAAAAACAACGATGAAAGGGATGATCATATTAGGTATCATTGTTTTTCTAATTGAATTTGTAACTGCGTTGCCTTACTTTTATTCAATTTTGTTAATGAATCACCTAACAATTGAGCCTTCCTCTTCTATCTTTATTATAATTGGCTACAATCTTGTAATGGTGCTTCCTTCTCTTCTTTTGTTAGGGGTTAATATTATGTTTAAAGAGAGACTGCAACAATTTCTAAATAAAATTAGATCAAAATTAAATGAAGCACCGATTTCCTCACTCTTGGTAGCGATAGGAGTAGTAGGTGCGGTTTTTTTCAACATCGGTATTAGAGGCATATTAAATTAAAAAATTATTAATGAGGTGTTCATCATGAAAGAAATTATCAGTGGACTTGGTCTACTTTTCGTTATACAGGGAGTAGGCGGATTAATCAATCATTTGACTAATGGTGGAAAAAGTTGGTTTTTGGTAAATTATATTGATGCGTTTCAGGGATTTGAAATTGTTATGGACATTATATTTATTGTAGTTGGCGGGATCATAGGTTTAGCCTCTTGGAAAATAGGCGGATCAACTAAAAGTGAAAATTAGAATATAGAGCAAATAGGACGGATTATACATAGCCGTCCAGCTTGGCGGATGCTCCGTTGAGATATATTTTTAAATATTAATAGGGGGAACATAAGAATTATTATGAATTCAAGACATATAGGGAGCTCGTCTCTCCAAAGGGAAGGTCGGTTATACTTTATTGATAACCTAAGGGCAGCTCTTACAATGTTAGTAGTGCTACATCATTTAGTGTATTTTTCCATCTATAACGAGGTATTATCACAAGGGTCTATTGGGGTTGTTATGGGCCTTCTATTCCTTGCTTTTAATCAGACTTTTTTCATGGGGACGTTTTTTCTTATTTCCGGATATTTTGTTCCATCATCTTTTGAACGTAATGGAGCGACCCGATTTATCAAAGATAGATTCATCCGGTTCCTAGTCCCGTTTATCTTCTACGTTCTCATTCTTAGCCAAGTTCAATCAATTGAAGTCTATATGCTTAACCAGGAGCCATTTACATGGCAAACCTATTTTTCACATTTAACCTATGGCCCGATGTGGTACGTCGAGCTACTTTTCGTATTCGTTTGTTTATACGCAGTCTGGGCGAAGTTTATGAGTAAAAATAAGCTATCAGTAGTTCGTCAGAGTACGCCACCCACCTATAGGATGTTTACAGTCTTTGTCATGATATTAGCGGTAGGATACTTCATCATAAGACTGTGGGTCCCTGCTCTTGATTTACCCGGTGGATCTCCCGGGGTTCAATCATTCGTTGGACTTTTTACAGCAAGCGGCTATGATCTCCCACAATATGTCGGGCTATTCATTTTGGGCATCATCGCTTACCAACGCAATTGGTTTCGAAATATTCCTGATTCTATGGGTAGGGCGGGTTTTGGAATTGCAATTGGAGCATCGATTCTTCTCCTTCCCTTAGTCTTGATATTTGGATTAGACGGATTACAGTTTTCTGGAGGCTGGAACTGGACATCTTTGGTTTATTCTCTTTGGGAAGCTCTATTTTGTGTTGGCATCATTCTCGGATTAATCATATTCTTTCGCAAAAGAGTTTTTCATCAAGGAAAAGGTTGGAGCTTCTTGTCAGCCCATTCCTTCGTGATTTATATCATTCATATACCGATTATCGCTATTGTTATGGCTGGATTGAAGGTCATCCACTTTCCACCATCCTTCATATTTCTAGCTACGATTCTGATCACGATACCACTTTGCTTCTTGTTAGGTTATATAATTAGGCAGATTCCTTTGTGTCAAAGATTCTTTAGGGATGGTGAGTTTTAAAGAAAAAAAGAGAATACGACGATAACCATATCTGCCCTTATGCTTCTCAAAAATAGAACTAATGAGCCTTTTCTACTTTGGATTTTTATCTGAGTGCGTAAAAGTATTAATTTTATAATAATGGTTCAATAACAAAGTCTGGGTAAAATAATGTTCAAAATTCGACATAAAAAAGGAAAAATCCAAATCATCGTCGTA
>NZ_JBFEGN010000173.1:0-2739 GCF_047228825.1 Siminovitchia jepli | reverse complement strand
GTACCCAGATTTGTAAATTGTTCCCAAAAGAGCGCTGAATTAGTTTTCGGCAAATTTACTTTCGTAATTTGGGATTATTTTTGTCTGATATTTTAAATTTTTCAAAGTACCCAGCGGAGTTGTAAAGCTTAATTGATAGGAAAGCTCATGCTCATTATTATTTATTTTTTTTAATGCAATTTTGGAAGCATGAATGTTATGAATATTGATACCGTTAAAAATGCGGTCATATTTATCTACCACTTCTTCGGAAGTATAACCTAACGAAGTGTATGATTGCTTTTCAAGCACATCATCAATTTGTTCATATTCTTTGTTCTCTAAAATCTGAATGAAAGCATCTGCTGCTTCTTGTGCTTGGCTGCTGTCATTTTTATGAATGAATAAGAACAGACCAAAGCCCCCGCTCACTGCAAAAAAGATCAATAGCATTATAGGAAAAAGTATATTTCTCCCTTTTTTCTTTTGACTCGACTATTCACACGCTGTCCCTTCTTCTCCTTAGGTTTAATTACTACACATGTAGTTTTTTAAAACTACATGTGTAGTATTGAGGTCAATTATAGCATAAATAAGATAAATAGCAAATATCAAAAATCGGGATGGCTCAGCATATTCTATCCAATAGATGACTGCTTTTGAAAAATTCACGGCAAGATGGATTTTGCTGCGAGTTTTTCTTTACTATACTGAACCTGCATAGGTAAGTTTTACAGGCTTGTTTTTCTTCATTGTAGCCTTATATAAGCTGATGTCGCCACGGGGCGGCGCGGATGAATCCGATTGAACGCTAAAGTTTTCGTTTAAAGAAATGGTCCAGACCGATTCGCCATCGTTCACCAACACAACTGCAAGGGTTCCGAACTGTACAGTCTGATCCCAACTAAAGGCATCCACTTTCCCGTTTTGCAATACTTTTATTCCTTCTTCATTGCTGATGACTTCTGCATTTTCACCGGACCAGCGTCCGTAAATCGACGGTCCCACATAGTAGTATGAGCCCCCTCTGCCGCGGTCCCCATATGTACCGATGTATTGATGAATGGTCTTATCTGCCGCTTGATATGTGACAGCCACAGCGTCGTTGGCTATCCATTTCACCTTGAAGTTCCCTGATGTTTGATAAGGAAGGGTTTCTTTTGGCAGGGCAAGGAGATGATAGTAGGTCCGGTAATATGTGGCCTCTCCTGTTTTCTTATTTTGCTTAATGGAGAATACATGTTTAAAATTCGGTGAAAGACTTACAATATTTTTCGTTTTTCGAAGGTCTGCAACGAGCAGCATCCCATTTGCTATAAGGACTGCAGCCACGGCTATGCCCACAGCCATCTCCCATTTTTTCGCGGCCGGAACCAAAAAAAGGATAGAAAGCCCGAGACAGACGAGGCTGAATATATTTATCAAATAAAAAAGCCGATTATCACTGTACTCAACTTGAAATTTGGCATGCAAAAATAAAAAGCCCATCTGTAAT
The DNA here is from genome assembly GCF_047228825.1 of Siminovitchia jepli. Lineage (NCBI taxonomy): Bacteria > Bacillati > Bacillota > Bacilli > Caryophanales > Bacillaceae > Siminovitchia > Siminovitchia jepli. Next base: position 1,265 of record NZ_JBFEGN010000173.1, on the reverse strand, counting down.
AGGAATAAACCTACAGCCAAAAGCAATAGGATCCAGCCGCTGATCTTTTTCATGTTTTTATTCAATTGCCTGTACCTCCGTCGAAAACTCCCACGTTTTTCCATTGTCATCTGAAAGGAATTTCCCTTTTACTTTTCCCCCTTTATAGTCTCCGCTTGGTCCCTGGTTCACAAGCATCGCCAGGGTGCTCCCTTCTTTAAAGGGTGTTTCAGCAATCACAAATATTTTTTCAAACTGCTCCGGGATATGTATCTCCGCTTTAGTCCAAGTTTCTCCTCCATCCTGTGTCACATGAAGCTCGGGATGCTCGGGATTTAATATTCCAAACGATAAAAACCCTGTCTGTTCATCTATAAAGCCGCCATCCGCTATTAATCTCGTCACATTCGAACTGTTTACTTCTCTCCAGCTTTTCCCACCGTCATTCGTTAAAAAGACGCTCGACGTTTCCTGAGACATGGTACGGTCACCGGAAATGATGACATATCCAAATTGGTCATTTAAAAAAGCAACTTTCCGAAAACGAATTGGCGGATATTGCTCCGCCACAATGGCCGTCTCCCAAGATCTCCCCTGATCAAGTGAATACGTTACCTTAATTTTCTGACCTTCCGGACTCTCTCCAACCGGATATAAAAAGGCTGCCCGTTTTTCTGTAAGAACATAGCTATTGTCAATAAGTTCTTGCTGGTTTCCGTTATATTCCCCGCCAAAAAGAGACTCTTTTTCAACCGGAACAGGAATCCAGCTTTCCCCGTGGTCATAGGTAACTTTCAACTGATCATTTTGGAGAGAATAGTCAATCATATCTTTGGAATACAGGGGCTGTTCCTCCGTCACCGCAGTTTCCGGACTGTCAGAAACCGATCGGCTTATTGGAACCTCCTCCTGTTTGGCAGGAAATTGGTAAAAAATCAATCCCGCTATTTGCCCGGCCATAACAACGCACGATATCCCCAAGATAAAATATTTCACGAAATAAGCTCTCCTTTTTATTAGAAAAGTGATCCTGTTCCGTGACAGCAATAAAGTTGTGTAATTAGGTTTCAAATTTTCGTACCACACAAAAGAATTGCTTCCTTTGATTATTGCATGACTGAAGTCACGGGTATCCACGCTAAAATCTTATGAATAAAGAAATCAATGGTGACAGAACCACAAAACTACAATTGTAGTATTTGGGTTATTATAGGGCTTACTGAACAACCTTTATTTTGATCAATAGTTTGCCACTCGCAGTTCTGAAATAAAAATAGCCGTCGAAT
>NZ_JBFEGN010000172.1:0-2979 GCF_047228825.1 Siminovitchia jepli | reverse complement strand
GATATTTTTGTAGTTTCTACCCAGTATTGACAGCTGTATGAATTTTTAGACTAAACACTAAATAGCGAGGAAGCATAAATCTTTTTTGGGGGATAGCATGTATACAAAGGGGGACCGGTCTCAGCCTGAATCCGGTTGGTTGCGGGACCAGTTAATATTATACGATCATCATTATGATGCGTGATATGCAGCAGGCGGCGCGCATATCGGATGATACAATGGGGAACCTGATCCGAAACGTGAAAGGACAACAACGTTGTGCCCAAGTCCAAAAGTTGGGCGTACTGAAAAATGCACCAGCGGGACGTTTGGATGCCAAGGGTGTCCGGGCTGTTTTTGCAGCCGGATGGGGCAGATTTGTTTGTTTTTCCATAAAATATGGTAAGTCAAAGTAGAATTATTTTGAAGGAAACTGGTCTCATGGTACAATCTTCGCAATAAAGAATAAACGGGTGATACAATTGGGAATACATCATTATTTTAAAAGTTTGTCGGATTTGGAGAAGATTTACCGCTGTCCCGGAAAGTTTAAATTTCAGGAGCATTCCGTTGCCAGCCATTCTTTTAAGGTGACGAAAATTGCCCAGTTTCTCGGAACAGTGGAGGAACTTGCAGGGCAGAAAGTGGATTGGCGGCTTTTATATGAAAAAGCCTTAAACCATGATTATGCCGAGCTTTTCACAGGAGATATCAAAACACCGGTAAAATATGCTTCCAATGAATTAAAACGCCTCTTTAATGAGGTGGAGGAAGAGATGACGCGGAAGTTCGTTGAACGGGAATTTCCGAAAGAATACCGGGAAATCTATTTGGGGCGTTTCAAAGAAGGAAAGGATGAAACGCTTGAAGGAAAAATATTGGCAGTAGCAGATAAAATTGATTTATTGTATGAATCTTTCGGCGAAATTCAAAAGGAAAATCCCGAGCCCCTATTTTTGGAGATTTATGAAGAAGCATTAAGCACCATTCTTTTATTTAAAGATTTGACTTGTGTCCAATACTTTTTGGAGGAAATCCTCCCTGATATGCTGCGGGAGCGTTTTATTGAGCAAAGTGAGCTGGCGGAAATTACGGAAAAAATGATTGAAGCAAGCGAGGAAGAGTAAAAAAGTGCTTGCACTTTTAGGGCAGTTCGGAAACACTTGTAATAGAGGGTCGTTTGATAGGGGGGATGTTCATGATTGATAAAATATTATCCGCAATCTTTTTGCCCGCCTTCCTGATGGTCTTTTTTACAAGGGTGACATACAGCCGGCTTGTTGGATTTTTGCTTACGGTTGCGCTGGTGATCGTTTCGGCGTACAATGGCTATCTGCATAAATGGTGGCTGATTATTGTCGAGGCAGCTTCGCTGACAATGGGTCTTTTTATCGTCAACCGGACAATGATGAAAAAAAGGAATAAAAACACTTCATAAATCGGAAATGAACACCCGATAAAATGAAGTGTTTTTATATTTCCGACAGGTATTCTTTTTTTATATATTTGTCTGGCCGTCCCATAGTATAATGATTTTTGTCATATGGAGGTGGAGCCGATGCGGCCAATTTTGCTTGGTATAGTGGCAGCGTTCTTTTTTTCGGTCACATTTATTTTAAACAGGGCGATGGAATTGGCGGGGGGAAGCTGGATTTGGAGCGCTTCTTTGCGATATATATTCATGATTCCGTTTTTGGCGGCAATTGTTATGTTTAGGGGCAACTTCGTTCCGCTTATGCGGGAATTGAAAGCCCGGCGGCTGGAATGGCTGCTGTGGAGCACGGTCGGGTTTGGGCTTTTTTATGCGCCGCTTACTTTTGCAGCCGGATATGGGCCGGGATGGCTGATAGCAGGCACTTGGCAAATTACAATTATTTCCGGCTCGCTGCTCGTGCCGCTTTTTTATGAAACCATTCAGACGGAATCCGGGCCCATTTCGGTTAAAGGGCGAATCCCGTACAGGGGACTTGCGATGTCGCTAATAATTTTGCTCGGCATCGCCTTGATGCAGATGGAGCATATGAATCAATTGTCGTGGCAAAATGTATTCCTTTGCATGGTCCCGGTGATCATAGCCTCTTTTGCGTATCCCCTTGGAAACCGGAAAATGATGGCAGTATGCGGGGGAAGGTTGGATGCTTATCAGCGTGTCCTTGGAATGACGCTTGCAAGCTTGCCTTTTTGGGCGGTGCTTGTCACTTGGGAACTTTTCTCATCGGGACTGCCCTCTGTCGAGCAGACAGTGCAGTCTCTCATCGTGGCGGTTTCTTCCGGTGTGATTGCAACCGTACTTTTCTTTCAGGCAACCGATCTTGTGAAAAATAATATGAAAAAGCTGGCGGCAGTTGAAGCAACACAATCGATGGAGGTCGTGTTTGCCCTGGCCGGTGAAATTTTTTTATTAAGTGCACCGCTTCCGGCAATGGTTTCCCTTATCGGCATGATAATCGTTGTCGTCGGAATGGTGTTGCACAGTTATGTGTCACAGTCAGACAGCATGAAAAAGGCAGCTTGAACTTAAAAATTATCGAAGCACTTGTCCGTTTGCGGGCCGGTGTTTTTTTGTTGTTAAGCGTACTGTAAAATACTTAAGTTGTGAATAACTGATTTATCCAATATGGCTACGTCCAGCTCCGGCGCCTATCGACTGAGAGACTAGCGCCTCAGTGCTCCTGCGGCGTACGATGATTCGAGGAGGTTGGGCTCACCTCGTCGCAAAGCCAGGAAGCCTACTTGAAGAAGCACGCTTTCCTAACAAACGGAAGCGAAGTTGCCAGTACCGCATTATAACAAAATCCTCGAAAACGATTGCTTTTCGAGGATTTTTGTTTAAAGGGAAGAATAAATTTGCTTTTTCACAAATTTGGACCAATCCGGCTTGTGATTGCTGACCTTCCCAAGCAAAAACGCGCCAGCGTTTTTCTTAAAAGATAAGAAAGTATAAAATTTGGGTCTACCACGGTCATTTTGACTGTGGTATTTTTGTTTTATGGAGAGGAA
>NZ_JBFEGN010000171.1:0-2990 GCF_047228825.1 Siminovitchia jepli | reverse complement strand
AAATCTTGCATACAACTAGAACTTAGCTAAAGAAAAAGGATTTACTTTACATTTTATTTTACTATACATAACCTTTCTTATGTGAAGCTTCACATAATAAGGGGAAAATAGAGAGACTTTTTAAAACGATCCAAACACGTTTCTATCCCCTTTTAAAGAGTGAACCCGTTCATTCTTTGGAGGAACTGAATGAGCGTTTCTGGCAATGGCTGGAGGAAGACTATCATCGGAGGCCGCACGCTTCATTAGACGAAAAAACACCGCACGAAGTATTCCTGTCCCAATTGGATCATGTCACATTCTTGGAGGACCTTTCCTTGTTGGACTCAATCTTTTTAAAGCGGGCAAAGCGAAAAGTGAAGCTGGATGGCACCATCACGCTGGAGAAGAAGCTATATGAGGTCCCTTCCCAATATATCGGGCAAAAAATTGAAATCAGGATGGACGAGCATAAAGTATATGTGTTTGAGGACGGCAAGCAAGCAGCCGAGGCCATTCCGGTCTCCATGCATGACAATGCCCGTGTCAAACGGGGACAGTCGCCATTCGCCGTCTCCGAAGCTCATCAGGAGGAGGGAGAAGGCCATGTATAAACCGTTTTATTCGTTGGCTAGAGCGCCTTTTTCTAAAGACATGGAGCCGACGGAGGCTTTCCGTTCTGCGGGGTACCAGGAAGCATTGAACGGCCTCGAGTATTTACGCAAATCCAAAGGGATCGGCATGGTCATTGGTGATCCTGGTGCCGGAAAAACCTTCACATTAAGGTCATTCAAGGATTCGCTTAACCCGGCCCTGTATCATGTGGTCTATTTTCCACTGTCAACTGGAGGCGTGATGGATTTTTACCGGGGGTTGGCTTACGGCTTGGGCGAGGAGCCAAAGTTCCGGAAGGTGGACCTGTTCCGGCAGATTCAGCATGGAATTGAACGCATGGTCCAGGAACGAAAAGTAACGCCAGTGTTCATCCTGGATGAGATGCACATGGCCAAGGATGCTTTTTTGCAAGACTTGGCGATTCTTTTCAACTTCCAAATGGATTCATCGAATCCATTTATCCTTGTGTTGGCCGGCCTGCCGCATTTAAAGACGCGTCTGAACCTGAATCATCACAGACCACTCGCCCAGCGAATCATCATGAGGTATCAAATTCAGCCACTACAGAAAGAAGATATATTCGCCTATATTGATCATCATTTAAAGCTTGCCGGAGCCAAGATGCCGATTTTCACAGAAACAGCCCTTGAGGCGATTGCCTTGCGTTCACAGGGATGGCCGCGCGTCATCAACACATTGACGGTCAATTGTTTATTGTATGGGGCGCAGCTGAAGAAAGAACATATTGATGAGGAAATCGTCCAATTGGCCGTCGAGGAGAGTGGCTTATGATAAGGCGCGGAATCATGTTTTTTGATGTGGACAGCCAGGGCTGGAGAATATGGATTGGCCAACAAGAGTATGAAACGTTTACGGGAATGACCTTCGAAATACGCATTCAACACCGTTATTATGAAGCATGTTTTGAAAAAGATTATAATGAGTGGTTTGTGACGCTGGAGGACGATGTGACGTTCACTCTAAGATTGGTCGAAGTATATAAAGTACGGATTCGGCATTGAAACTCCCTTTTTAGGGAGTTCTTTTTTGGTAATACGGCTGGAATAATCTGCTTAGCTATTTCCAAATCTGAAATAATGTGATCAAAAAAGCACATTATTTTAGGTTTTTGACCCGAATTAATTTGAAATCAGGTGCCTGAAATAATGTGCTGGTTTACACGAATCACAGAACTGCTAATCGAAAAAGCATTAAATGGAGTGCAGGTTCGTTTTATGAGAGATAGCTTGGGGAGTTATAAATTCCCGCGTGAAAAAATCCGGCAGATGGTTGAAGCAGGGATAGAATGCAGGACAATATTTCCTCTGCGATTTCCCTGGATTTTGTCCAATTGGAATTATCGGGATCATTGTAAGATTGTGACGATTGACAGAAAGGAATCCTTTACTGGCGGTATGAACGTTGGGTATGAATATACAGGATTAAAGCCAGACGTAGGATTTTGGAGGGACACTCATTTGCAAATTATAGGGGAAGCAACAGGCGACTTGCAGACTGTTTTTGATGTTCATTGGGAAATCGCTGTGCCGGAAAGGATAAAATCAAAAACAAATTTGAAAACAAAATCAGAGGTAACGAAAATCAATTCAATCGGCAGAGCAGATCATTCCAAATGGTCAGCCGAATTGGGATCAGAGTTGAGCACCCTTGATGATAAAGAAATGGACATATCCGGAAAAACTAGGACATTGCATAAAGCGTATATCCATACGTTGGAAGGAAACCCTGGAATTCCTACCCCAGTCATTCGGCAAGCTTACTTTATATGTATAACACAGGCGACCAAGACTATTGATTTAACAACACCCTATTTTGTACCAGAAACGGATATTATCATGGCATTAAAGACAGCAGTAACTCGTGGTGTCCGTGTAAGATTGCTGGTTCCTCGCCACAATAATCAAAAAATCGTGGGTCTTGCAAGCCGTACTTATTACGGAGAACTTATAGAAGCTGGAGTTCAAATCTACCAGTACGACAAAGGAATGATACATGCGAAGGTGTTGACCATCGATGAGGAGATTGCTGCCGTAGGCTCAGCAAACTATGATATGAGAAGTTTTCGCCTGAATTATGAGGTGTGTCAAGTCGTGTACAGTGCTGATGTGGCAAGGGAACTCACAGAGCAGTTCGAGAGGGATCTTACTGATTCTGTACCATTAAGAATTGAAGACTTGGTGCAACGATCCCTGACCGAGCGCATTGTTGAACAGGGTGCTCGCGTGCTTTCTCCATTATTATAAGTTGAAAAAACCGGTATTATTTATCTTTCTGATTTTAATTAGCTTACATGTTGTAACTCAACTTTCGCACCAACAAAATAAGTGCTAATTGTTGGCTGTACTGGATCTAGAGGCGATCAATTATGTTGCTTG
>NZ_JBFEGN010000170.1:0-3058 GCF_047228825.1 Siminovitchia jepli | reverse complement strand
AGTACAAACCTAATTATACCAAAGGTTGGAGCCCTTTTTGTATTTATAAACTAGATTTTACTTTCGTAATCCAGGTTAATTTCTTGCCACGCATGATAGAAGTTTTTACCGTGGAAATACAAGGTCATTGTCAAGAAATTCTAAAACCTAAAAGATTCAATCTCTGTAAACAAATGCATGATTATTTTGGATTGCAAAAAAGCAAGATCGTGAAAAAGCTGGCCAAGTTAGCCGGCGGCTCAATCCATGCCGTTCAACTGAACTCTTTATGAATGGCACCATTTTTCATTCCCGTCAAAAACACATTCCTCCCTTGAATATGGGAGGAGTGTGTTTGAATGGAAGTGATTTTTAAAGTCAGCTTTGGCTGCTTGCTGCAGTTATTTCTTCCTCCCCTTCTTCTGCCCACCCCTTGCACACATCCACCCACTCAATGGCCGAAGAATATTCAAAAAGTTCTTCGCAAGTCAATTCTATGGCTGAGTTGGTACTTCCGCAGGCAGGAAAGACTGTCTCAAACCGCTTTAACGAAACATCCAAATACACTTTCAAATCGTTTGCCAGCCCGAAGGGACAGACACCGCCAATGGCATGCCCGGTCTGTTCAAGCACTTCATCGGGCGACAGCATGCGTGCTTTAAAGTGAAAAGTATGGCGGAATTTCTTATTATCGATTTTCGCATCCCCAGCAGCTACAATCAAAATTGCATTTTCATCTTCTCCCCTAAAAGAAAGCGTCTTTGCGATTCGCGCCGGAATGACGCCGATTGTTTCCGCCGCCTGTTCCACAGTCGCGCTTGATGTGTCAAATTCCATCACATCCTTTTCGCGATTCCAATTTTTAAAATGAGCTTTCACACTTTCCAATGACATAAAGTTCATCCTTTCCGATTGTTTCATTGATTGTCCATATTTCCATTATTGCACAAACAAGGACAAAAGACCTCTTCATCAAAAGCTTCGACAAATTTTATATACTTCTTGATGGTTAGTGGACATTCTAGTAAAATAGGCACAGTATTGCGAGGGTTATTTGTTCTCTGGCCGGCAAGTATAGATGAGCAAATAACCTTTTCCTTTTCTAGTTTAAGAGACGTCAGCTCTATTGACCATTATACTATTATGGTCAGCAAAGCTGACGGCTCTTTTTTAGAATATCTCCCGCCAAAATAAATAGCAAGACTCTTCGCAATATCGACAATAGGTCTGGCTGCGGACAGTGAACAAGCGCAGCTGGATTGGAAAGAAAATATTCGACATGTTACCAAGGATGGGGAAATTTTATATGTGAATGTAGCCGTGCTTCTACTTTCCTATTCGAGGTTTCGAATATATGACTTATCCATTTCAAAATCTCAGAGTATATTACTATCGTTTCTCACAGAAAATTTTGAGGCGATTGGAGGTGTTCCTAAAACAATTGTGACAGACAATATGAAAACCGTCATGGACGATTTACGGATGAAATATCAAAAAGGAAAAGTGAATGAACGATTTTCTCACTTCGCAAAAGATATGGGATTTGAAGTAAAGCCTTGTATAGCAAGAAGATCGAAAACAAAGGGCAAGGTGGAGTCTCCGATGAAGGTTATTGATGAGATTCATGCCTACCAGAGGAAATAGAGCTGGATCAGTTTGTGCAAAGCTGTGTAATCGAATCAACAACAGTTATCATCAAGGAGCAGGAAAAATACCTATACTGCTCTTTAAAAAAGAAAAAGATCTCTTATCCCCACTACCAAATGAAAGAATAAGAGATTATTATAAAATCGATCATAATCGCGTAACGGTAAACCCTTCGAATATGATCACCTACAAGTCTAACCAGTACTCAGTTCCCGCTGGATACATAGGTAAGACTGTTGGATCCATATATGATCCAAATTCTTGTTCATTACTTTTCACCGCTTAATTCTACAAGGATCTTTGCCTGGGATTTGTCATTGGATAACACTTCAAATCCTCTATCGACAATATGATTCAACTGAATGAAGTCAGTAATGACTTGTTGCGGATTTAATTGGCCAACTGCCATTAAATCGATGGTTTGTTGAAAAGTTGACGGTTCATAAGCTAAAGTTGATGTTACCTTTACCCCTGTGGTCGTTAATTCCATGGGGTTCCAATTAATCGGATTTGCAAAAATCGATACAACAACCATCGTACCACGCGCTTTGGTAGATTGAATGGATTGTTTAAAGGTCTGTTCGACACCTGCTACCTCGAACGCAATGTCAACACCTTGAGATGAAATTTCCTTAATGGCCTTGATTGGATCCACGTTTTTGGAATTTATGACGTGTGTTGCACCAATCGTCTGGGCTTTTTCTAGCCTTGTTTCAGACAAGTCTAACGCAATGATGGTTATGGCTCCGGCTGCTTTTGCCGCCATAATCGTTAATAAACCGATAGGACCGGCACCAAATACGGCTACGGTATCTCCAATGCAAAGGCCAGCTTCTTTTATAGCTTGTACGGCAACTGCTGTAGGTTCTACCAACGCCCCGTCCTGTAAGGTTAACGATTCAGGCAATGTATAAACATTATCTTCAGGTACAATTGCAAAGTCTGCAAAGCCACCATCAGAATGAAGGCCGATAAAACTAAATCCGTCATATATATCGTACGCAGGCGGTTTAATCCCGCGAGTAATGGTCGGGTTAATTGCTACACGATCTCCAGGCTTGAAGTTTCTTACCTTGGATCCCACTTCTTCAATAATGCCCGCAAACTCATGCCCCATGGTCAAGGGAGATTGTTGGCCTGTCAATGGGTCAGGATGTTCAATTGGAACAAAAACCGGTCCCTCTTCATATTCATGAAGATCACTTCCACATATTCCCGCCCAAGCTACTTTTACTTTTATGGTTCAGTAAAATAACGTGGGGTAGTTGACAAAATTCGACTCTAACAAAGTTCGTGTTCCCTATAGTGCCTTGGAATGTCGAATAGTGCATCAGGCTAATTTTTTTTGCAGCCTATCTTGGTGCTTGCGCCATCCATTCAATGCTGTTTGCTGTTCTTTCGCAAACATTCGCGCTCTTAGGGAAAGCGCGGA
>NZ_JBFEGN010000016.1:0-52962 GCF_047228825.1 Siminovitchia jepli | reverse complement strand
TGTAATCATCCATAAATCCCCCTAAATCATGATAAACACAGTTAAATTATCCCATATTTATCAAAATTTAGGGGGTAAAATAAGTGAATTATCTCGAAGAATTTTTACTCCTCAAAGCTGAACTTTCAACGTGCTTTAAAAATGGATAAAACTTCAATTTCCCTATAGCAACATGAACAAATTCAGCCCGTTTTTTTTTCCAAAAAGCGATTTTTGACCCTATTTCCGAAAAAATGTCTGCTCGATCAATAACAAGCTTTCCGATAAGTTGGATATACCCGGGAATACAACGGAGAGCGCGCTTTCCAGGAAGGATTTTTCCGGAATGGAAAGGTTTGAAGAGCTGGCTGTAAAATATGAGCCGATGATTTATCATGTTATTCATTCGCTTCATATTTACAAAAACAGGGATGAGTTTTATCAAACGGGGCTGATTGCCTTATGGGAGGCATATTTGCGGTTCGATGCAGAGAAAGGAAATTTCGGCACGTACGCCTATTCCTTTATAAAAGGCCGCATGCTGACAGAGTTGTCGAAACAGCGCCGAAACGAAGTGCGTACCGTGTTTCCGAAGGAGGAAACATTTTGGGACATGAAGAAGGATGATAATGACTGCCGGCCGCTTGAACTGTTGACACTGCTTTCATATTGTCACGGGCTTACGGAAAAGCAGAAACAATGGGTCGTATATACGTTTTATGACGGCATGTCTGTAAGGGAAATTGCCGAAGTTGAAAAAGTGTCCCAATCGGCGGTGAAAAAATGGAGGGCCGGGGCAATGGAAAAAATCAGGGTGAATATTGAAGAAGGATTATGTTGAGGATCGGAAAGGGGCGGGTCCAAGGTCAAGGTTGACCCGCCCGGTATTTTAGTCAGATTCTGTTCCTTTTTGTATAATAAAAAAGAAGGAATGGAAAGGAGAATCTCGGTGAACGTTCGTAAGGTGTTGGAGGTTGCACGGACAATGGATGGGAGCCAGTTGGCAGGAAAAGGGGGCCTGGAGCGGAAGGTCCGTTTTATCGAAGTGATGGAAGTGCCTGAAGTGGAGTCGTGGGCGACAGAAGGTGTCCTCGTTATTACAAATTTTTATTCTGTAAAAGATGATGATAACCAACAAGTGGCGATCATCCAGGCTTTGATCAAGAAAAAAGCAGCCGGGATGATCATCAAATTGGGAAGGTTCGTTGAACATCTGCCGCCAGAATTAATCGAATTGGCTGACAAGAACAAATTTCCAATTATCACGATTCCAAAAGATGTCGCATACATTGATCTGCTTACACCGCTTTATGAGATGCTGCATGACGAGGGAGATGCACCTGCTGATAATGATGCACTGCATTCATTCAAAGACATGAAGTTTGATTCCGTCGAAAAAGCTTTGGAACATCTGTCGACGATTTTAAACGGCAGCGCTGTCTATATTGAAGATGCACAAGGGCTGCTTTTGTATGCCAGCGGCAGGTTTTTTCGCGATCCATGGAGGAAGGCCGCCGTTCTGTTTTCCGCACCTGCTCACCAAACATACAAAGAGAACTTGAAAAAGTGGAAAAATCGCATCGAAGACGATGGCCATTCTTTCATTTATTTGCCGGGGAAATTGAGCCGGCTGATCATTCCGCTTTATACAAGGAATGAGATTTTTGCGTTTATCCATTTGCCGTCTCATCATCAAACGCTCCTAAATTCATTAAGTAAAAAATCGATAGAGGCGATCCAGCGTAAAATGTATGAAATATTGATGTCTGAATGGATCGAATTGCAAAAGCAATGCATGTCGCAGGCAGACGAATTCCAAAGATGGATCGCCGATACAAGCAATCGACAGGCAAAAGTGGTTCTTTACTTTCAAAATGACCGAACGTTCCTCCCGGGTGCTTCCAGGATCTTGGATTACGATTGCTTGCTGCAAAAAAAGTGGAAAAATCTGATTGAAGAGATACCAAAGGTGGAAACATCTATCGTATTCGAAAGACAGAACGGAATGTACGCACTCGTGACCTTTTCTGAAATGCTTCCGATGGAACAGCTTGCCGATGAAATTGAACAAATGCTTGGGCGCTTTCCCATACAAGGAACACATGTGGGAATCAGCCCGGTTTTTTATCATTATGACGAGCTGGAGGAAAAAATCGGGGCCGTAACAAAGATGATGGATTTCGGGCGCGAATTTCATCCGGGGAAAAAAATTTATTCTTATCATGAAATTGGCATCTATGAATTTTTAATCAAATTGAGCCAGGAATCTACCGCACTGGAATATGCCGATCAAATGCTTGGGGCACTCGATCAGGAGGATGATTCGGATTTGATGGAAACGCTCATTGTTTATTTGCGGGAAAATGGAAATGCTTCAAAAGCGGCCGAAAAACTGTTTATTCACCGAAGAACGATGACAAATCGGCTTTTAAAAATTAAAGCCCTGCTGAATATGGATCTGGATAACCCTGAGCATATATTTATATTGCAATTTTGCTTGAAGATTAAAAGGTTGAATGAGCAATAAGCTTGTTCGGCTTTTTTTATGCACAAAATGGGCATCATCAGATGCCAATGAATTCCCACTCTGTACATATACAAGGAAACCCTAAAAACTTATAATTTTTGTCAATAACACAAATAATAGACAGAATCTTTAGATGAAGGGAAGCCGCATAGAGATGTCTTTGAAATATACGATGGAAATCATGGAGTTATTGGATGATCCGAAAATCAACGGTCAAATGATTGTCAATTTGTTTAAAGGTATGCCGCACTGTGAAGCTTCTTTTGAAACCGTTACAGGAGCAGAGGGAGCTTCGACAGAATTTGTTAAAATCCTGATCAAAGGAACAGAGGGGAAAAGGGAAGGCGGATCAGCCCCGACATTGGGAATTGTCGGAAGACTCGGAGGACTTGGTGCCCGCCCGTCCAGGATAGGGTCCGTTTCCGACGGGGACGGCGCCATTGCCGCCGTCACTGCTGCGTTTAAGCTCGTACAAATGGCCGCAAAGGGAGACCGTCTTCCGGGTGATGTGTACGTTACGACCCATATCTGCCCCGATGCCCCGATTGTACCGCATGAACCGGTCGATTTTATGGGATCGCCCGTCGATATGATGGTCATGAACCGCCACGAAGTACTGGAAGAGATGGAAGCGATTCTTTCGATTGATACGACGAAAGGCAACAAAATCGTTAATCATTTGGGGTTTGCCATTTCTCCAACTGTAAAAGAAGGTTATATATTGCGATTCAGCGATGATCTTTTGCGCATCATGGAAATCACGACGGGAGATTTTCCGGTAACTTTTGCCGTGACGATGCAGGATATTACACCGTACGGTAACGGGCTGTATCATTTGAACAGTATTTTACAGCCATCCGTTGCGACGGATGCCCCGGTTGTTGGTGTTGCGATCACGGCCAAATCAACGGTCCCGGGATGCGGAACGGGCGCCAGCCGCGAGGTGGACATCGCTGAAGCCGTCCGTTTTGCCATCGAAGTGGCCAAGGAATACACGAGAGGGAAATGCGAATTTTATCACAAAGAGGAATTTGCACGGATAAAAGCGTTATACGGCTCAATGAAAAGATTGCAGACGCTTGGCAAATAGTCTTCGGAAAGGAGCATGAAAGATGAGCGAGAGAAAAGTAAACATCGGGATTATCCAGTTTGCCGGCATACTCGGCGATGTCAAATACAACGTTAAAAAGGCATCCCGCCAGATTAAACAGGCGGCCGAACAAGGGGCCAATATTGTGTGTCTGCCCGAACTTTTTTCAACTGGCTATAATGTTGATTTGCTCGGAGACGATATGAGCATGCTTGCCCTCAAATACTTTGACTATACTGTGGAAAAAATGGCGGCTGCGGCCCGTGAAAATAACGTGTATGTGATCGCCCCCTTTGGCGAAAAGCGGGAATTGGAAGGCATTTTGTATAACTCGGCACTCGTTTTTGACGACGAAGGAAAACAGATCGGAAGCTTTGCAAAAACGCATCTTTGGGCAAAGGAAAGACTGTATTTTAAAGAAGGCTCCGATTATCCGGTGTTTGCTACGAAATACGGCAAGTTTGGGATTGCGATTTGCTATGACATCGGTTTTCCGGAATCATGCCGTTCTCTGTGCCTGAATGGTGCCGAATTTGTATTTATGCCTTCGGCATGGAGAGTTCAGGATAAGGATATGTGGGAATTGAATGTTCCCCAGCGCGCATTGGAAAACATCTTTTTCACGATCGGGGTAAACCGCGCTGGCCGCGAAGGGGATTTGCAATTGTTTGGCAAAAGCCTTGTGTGCAACCCGAGAGGGCATGTGATTGCACAGCTTCCGGAAGATGAAGAGGCTGTCGAAGTGGTGACGATCGATTTGGGTCAACTAAACACATTCAGGACGCAAATTTCCTATTTGCGGGATAGAAAACCTGATATTTACAATTAATAAAGAAAGGTGGAGAAAGGTGTGAAAAAAGAAGAAGATTTGACGATTGCGGAAAAGTATGATGATTATGCGTTATCAAGGGTGCCGACAAGTGAGAGAAAACATTGGTTTGGCATTGCAACGATGCGTTTTGGCCAAATTTCCGCATTATCCCAGTTTTTGCTTGGGGCTGCTCTTGGTTACGGGATGGATTTTTGGACCGCTTTTTGGGCCATTACATTGGGAGCGGTTATTTTGGAAGTTGTGTCCATCTTCGTCGGGGTTGCCGGCATGAAAGAGGGGATGAGCACGACGTTGTTGGTCAGATGGGCAGGCTTCGGCAAGCTGGGTTCCATTTTGTTGAGCCTTGTGATTGCCATCTCCATGATCGGCTGGTTTGGGATTCAAAATGAAGTGTTTGCCAACGGAATCCACCAAATTGTCGGCGGACCGGTTTGGCTCTGGTCGATTGTGACGGGCGTTTCCGTGACGCTCATCGTTTTGTTTGGCATTTTGTCTTTGGGATTTACCGCTTATGTAACCGTGCCGTTGTTTTTACTTGTCGTTTTCTATTCAATCAGCAATGTGTTAACCCAATTTTCAATTGGAGAATTGATCAATTTGCCTGTTCCCGGGCCGGAGATCCCGCTGGCCGTCGGTGCAAGTATGGTAGCAGGCGGGTTTATTGCCGGTGCCATTATCACTCCGGACATGAGCCGGTTTAACCGTTCCGTCGGCGACGTCATTAAGCAGACGGTAATCGGGATTACGTTTGGGGAATATATTATCGGTTTGATTGGTGTACTACTTGCCCATGCGGCCAAAACGTCCGATGTTATTTCCATTGTTATGGGGACGAGCGGAGTCATTGGAACCATCGTGTTAATTACAGCTACGCTAAAAATTAATGACTGGAATCTATATTCTTCTTCATTGGGTGTTGTAAACCTGATCGACCTTGGTTTTGGAAAGCGCGTCAACCGGACGGTTGTTACGATCATTCTTGGATTAATCGGAACGCTGTTTTCCGTGCTGGGCATTTTGAGCGCATTTGAAAGCTTCCTCGTTTTGCTTGGTGTTGCGCTTCCGCCTGTTGGTGGCATTTTGACGGCTGAATATTTTATTGTAAAACGCTATGCGAAAGAACTGAAAGAGTCGCGTGAAAAAGGTGTTCTTCCGGACTCGTACGAGGCATGGAACCCGGTGACCCTTGTCGCGTGGATCGCTGCCATTATTGTCGGATTGACGATCGACTGGGGCATTCCTTCCGTCAACTCGCTCGTTGCCGGCGGCGTTTTATACTGGCTGATCAGCGTTTTTGTCAACCGCGGAAAAAAAGTGACATACGGCGAGGTAAAGACATACCAATAAAGGGATTTTGGCAGATCATTTCATAATAGGGCATAATTTAGTAGATGGCTAAATTGCCTCCTAATTGATACTAAAAAACCAGCAAAGAGGGATCAACATATGAGATTTATTGGAAAAGAAGAAATTGAAGATATTGCTGTTGGTGCAGCATTGCTTGGAACCGGAGGGGGAGGGGATCCCCATATCGGAAAGCTGATGGCGCTGCAGGCAGTGGAAGAAAACGGGCCGATCAAGCTGTTATCGATTGATGAAATTGGCGACGGTGATTTAGTCGTTCCAACAGGCATGATGGGCGCGCCGACCGTTATGGTAGAAAAAGCGCCGAGCGGTGCGGAAGCATTGACGACATTTAAAACGCTCGAGTCGTATCTTGGGGAAAAAATTGTGGCAACGATTCCGATTGAAGCTGGCGGCATTAATTCGATGCTTCCGTTGGCACTTGCAGCTACGCTCAAACTTCCTGTCGTCGATGTCGATGGAATGGGTCGTGCTTTTCCGGAACTGCAAATGACGACCTTTTATTTGGACGGGGTGTCCGCAACACCTTTGGTCATTGCCGATGAAAAAGGAAATGCCTCGCTTTTAAATACGATTGATAATATGTGGGCGGAACGAATCGCGAGAAACGCCACAATCCAAATGGGCGGCTCCGTCATGATGGCGATTTATCCGATGAGAGGTAAAAATTTAAAAGAAAGCGGCATCCATAATATTTTACAGCTGGAGGAAGAAATCGGCCGCTCGATCCGCCTTGCCAAAGCGGAAGGCTATGACCCGATCGGAAAAGTGCTCGAACTGACGAACGGCTTTGAGTTGTTCCAGGGAAAAGTGACAGATATTAACCGCAAAACGGAGACCGGTTTTACAAGGGGAATGGCGACGATTGAAGGGCTGGCCGGTTATAAAGGCGAAGCGCTCGAACTTCGCTTCCAAAATGAGCATCTGATTGCGAAAACGAAAGACCGGCTGTTGTGTGTAACGCCTGATTTAATTGCAGTGCTGGATGCGGAAACGGGCCTTCCGATCACAACGGAAGGGTTACGATACGGTGCGCGCTGCGTTATTATCGGCATGCCGTGCGATCCGAAATGGAGAACGGAAAAAGGTATTGAAACGTGCGGTCCGGGTTATTTCGGTTATGATGTCGATTATGTCCCTGTTGAGCAGCTAATGACGGAAGGAGCTGGGAAATAATGAGCATTTATCGAATTGGCATTGATGTCGGCGGTACGAATACGGATGCGGTTATTTTGGATGAAGATTTTAATGTGATAGCAGAAACGAAAACGCCGACAACAGAAGATGTCAGCTCCGGGATTTATAAAGGGATGCGGGAAGTGATAAATGCTTCCAATGTTCCGCTTGACGCCATCAAGTATGCCATGCTGGGGACCACCCATGCGACAAATGCCATTGTGGAAAGGAAAAGATTGAATGCCATCGCGATCATTCGCCTCGGTGCTCCGGCAACGCTTGCGGTAAAGCCGCTCATTGGCGTGCCTGATGACTTGCGGGAAACATTGGGGAAACATGTATACATTGTACAGGGCGGCCACGAATTTGACGGACGGGAAATCATGCCGCTCGATGAAAAAGCACTGTACAGAATCGCGGAAGAAGTGAAAGGCCATGTTGATTCCGTTGCCATCACTTCCGTGTTTTCGCCGGTATCGCGCGATCACGAAGAACGCGCTGCCGAAATCATGAGAGAAGTGATGGGCGAAGATTTGCCAGTTTCGTTATCATGTGAAATTGGCAGTGTCGGCCTGCTTGAACGGGAAAATGCCACGATTTTAAACGCTTCGGTCGTAAATGTCGCCAAAACGACGATCAACGGCTTTGTCAATGCGTTAAAAGAAGAAGGCATCCACGATGCCCGCATCTTTTTGGGGCAAAACGACGGAACGCTCATGTCTGTTGATTATGCGTTAAAATACCCGATTTTAACGGTTGCCTGTGGACCGACGAACAGCCTGCGGGGGGCTTCGTATTTGTCCGGGCACGACAATGCGATCGTAGTGGATGTCGGCGGAACGACAACGGACGTCGGCGTCCTGGTCGGTTCTTTTCCAAGGGAATCCTCCCTGGCTGTTGAAATTGGCGGAGCTCGGACAAACTTCCGGATGCCTGACCTTGTTTCTGTCGGATTGGGCGGCGGAACGATTGTCCGGATCAAAGGAAACGGAGAGTTTACGATCGGCCCGGACAGTGTCGGCTACCGTTTAACGGAAAAAGCGCTCGTTTTCGGCGGTGATACACTGACAACGACAGACGTTGTTGTGGCGCTCGGAAAAGCGGAGATCGGTGATCCGGAAAAAGTCCGCCATTTGGATCGTGCGTTATTGGAGGCCGTTTATGAAGAAATGACTTCCATGGTGGAATTGGCAATCGACCGCATGAAAACAAGTGCTGATCCGGTGCCGGTCATCCTGGTTGGCGGCGGCAGCATCCTTGTACCGGAAGCATTAGAAGGAGCGTCGGAAGTCATCCGTCCTACAAACCATGGAGTCGCCAATGCGATCGGTTCGGCGATTGCCCAAGTAAGCGGGCAGGTCGAAAGGGTATTTTCCCTGGATGAGCTTGGCCGGGAAAAAACACTGGAGCTCGCCAAACAAATGGCGATCGACGAAGCCATCGAGGCAGGGGCTGATCCCGATCGTTGCGAAATCGTCGATATTGAAGATGTTCCGCTTGCCTACCTGCCGGGAAATGCTACGCGTGTCAGGGTAAAGGCAGCCGGGGATTTGGCGAAGTAATATTGATTTTAATAAGAGGAGCCTGCCGGAAATTGTTTCCTGCAGGCTTCATTCATTGTTGGAAGCAGATAAATGAAGGCTCTCGTCATTTTCAGGGGGCTTTTTTCTTATGCCCTACATACGATATTCCAAAATCACTTTGGGGGATTTGAAATGGCTAAATGGATTGATGTTTCAACAACGAAACACCAGCTCAAACTTTTTGACGGGAACAAGCTGATCAAGACGTATCCGATTGCTGTCGGCAAAATGTTAACCCCGACGCCATACGGAAATTTTGCGGTCATCAACAAGCAACGGAATCCGGGCGGACCGTACGGTGCGATGTGGATCGGGTTGTCAAAACCCCACTACGGGATTCACGGGACGAATAACCCCTCCTCCATTGGAAAAAACGTTTCCCGTGGATGTATTCGCATGCATAACCATGACGTCCTGGACCTTTCCCGCAGAATCCCGATCGGAACCCGGGTGTTGATTCATAAATAGGGGCAGAAACCTTCTTTTCTTTTATGGATGAGTAGGCTATTCTTAAGAAAAGAGAGTTCATTGTCATTTGAAAGAGGGTACTTATGCTATATTTATATTTTGTGAGACATGCGCAAACGGAGTGGAATGTAGCGGGCAGAATTCAGGGCCGCCAAGATTCCGGTTTGACGGAAAAAGGGATAGAAGATGCCAAGCTGCTTGGAGAAAGATTCAAAAATATGAATTGGCAAGCGGTTTATGCGAGTCCGAGCAAGCGGGCCTTAAAGACGCTCGAGCTCATCCGTGGAGAAAGCTTTTCTTCCTATATTGTTGATGAGCGGCTCATGGAGATGGATCTCGGGGATCTGGAAGGAAGGACGATGGAAGAAATCAAGGAGCTTTACCCCGAGCAATATCATCATTACTGGCATCAACCGGGCCAATATGCTCATACGTCCGGAGAAAACTTTTACGATGTAAAAGATAGAGTCGAAGTTTTGATCAGGGAGCTGCTCGCCGCCTATCAATCCGGCCATGTTTGCATTATCACCCACGGGGTTGTCGTGAAAATGGTACAGTTAATTTTCCGTGATCTTGATATGGATCAGCTTTGGCAAACTCCCTATATCGAGGGAACAAGCGTTACAGCCTTAAAAGTGGTCAACGGCCAGATAGAAATCCTTTCAGAAGGGGATTTGAGCCACCTTTCAAAGAAAGATTCATCTGTACATTGAGAGGAGATCATGTATACTAAAGATGAGGCCAACAATTTTATATGGATAGAATAAGGTGTCTGACAAAAAGACTTAATAGGGAAGTTGGTGAAAATCCAACGCGGTCCCGCCACTGTGAATGGGAGTGTGCTGTTTATCCACTGTGTATCATGCATGGGAAGGAACAGCGATCACGATGACCATGAGCCAGGAGACCTGCCTGATTCTTCGCGCCATAACCTACGAGGATAGGGAGGTGTATCGGTAGAATTCGTTCTCTTGCATGGAACGATCTATCATCATCTGCACATCTCTCACGAAGAGATGTTTTTTTGTTTTACAAAGGAATGTAAGGGGGAAAAAAGGTGAAAAAATTACACGTTTTATTTTTATCCATTTTCATGGTTTTCGGCCTTATGGCCGGGTGCAACCAGGCTGCCGAAAATGAAAAAACGGATCAACCGGCAGACCAAAAAACTGCACAATCGGAAAAATCGGCTTTTCCGGCCACATTGACCGATGGCAACGGGGAAGAATTCACGATTGAAGAGAAGCCCGAGCGGATCGTTTCCGTACTTCCGAGCAACACAGAAATTGCGTTTGCCCTTGGGTTGGGTGATAAAATTGTCGGGGTGTCCGACCATGACAATTATCCTGAAGAAGCTGCCCAGAAGGAAAAAATCGGCGGCCTTGAGTTGAACATTGAAAAAATCCTTTCCTTGGAACCGCAGCTTGTGCTTGCCGATCCGTCCAACGATCAAAAAGCCTTGCAGCAATTAAAAGATGCGGGCATTCCTGTTCTGGTTGTGAACAGCGCAGAGAATCTGGATGATGTCTATAAATCCATCGAAATGATCGGCACAGCAACTGGTGCAGTGGATGAAGCGGAAAAAGTCATTGAGGAAATGAAGAGAAAAATTGCGGATATTGAAACCAAGGTACAGGGGATAAAAGACGAAGACAAGAAAAAGGTTTTTATTGAAATATCTCCGGAACCGGAAATTTACACAGCAGGAAACAATACGTTCATGGATGCGCTTTTATCCGTCATCCACGCAGAAAATGCTTCTAAAGAAATCGACGGTTGGCAGCAGGTCAACGAAGAAGCTGTCATCAAGATGAATCCGGATGTCATTATTGCGACATATGGTGATTTTGTGGACAACCCGGTTGATCAAGTATTAAAACGTGACGGCTGGGGAGATATGACAGCCATGAAGGAAAAGCAGGTTTTTGCTGTCGACTCTGACCTCATCAACCGTCCCGGACCCCGTTTGCCGGATGGAGTGGAAGCACTGGCCAAAGCGGTTTATCCGGATGTTTTTAAGTAGTTGACGGAAAGGGCAGGAACCCCCTCGCCCTTTCCATTCGTGCAAATGCATAGCAGCCTTATACTAAGCATGAAAGAAGAGATTCCCATGATTGAAGTCATTCAAGCTTCCGGAGGCTATTGGAAGAAGCCTGTCGTCAAAGATGTTTCTTTTCAAGTACAAAAAGGGGAATTTTTCGGCATTATCGGTCCGAACGGAAGCGGCAAAACGACGCTCCTCAAAATGATGAGCAACACGATGCCGCTTCAATCGGGCGAAATCATGCTCGACGGCCGCCCCATTTCGTCTTTTTCATCGAAGGAATTTGCCAGATTGACGGCTGTCCTGCCGCAAATGTCAGATTTGGCTTTTAACTATACCGTGAAAGAAACCGTTTCTTTAGGGAGGTATGCCCATCAAAAAAACTTGTTTCACACTTTTGCTGAAGAAGATGAACAGATTGTTGGAGAAGTGATGGAGCAGACAGGGGTTCTTCATTATGGCGATACGCCGTTGGAGGAACTCTCGGGCGGGGAAAGACAGCGCGTATTTTTGGCACAGGCTTTGGCGCAAAAACCGAAAATTCTTCTTTTGGATGAGCCGACGAACCACTTGGATTTGGCATATCAAAAAGAGCTGCTCGATTTATTGAAAAAGTGGACGCTGGAAGAAGGACTCACAGTCGTTTCCGTGTTCCACGATTTGAATTTGGCCGGGCTGTACTGTGACCGCCTCCTGCTGTTGCATGAAGGGGAGAAGCAAATATGCGACTCCCCTGATGAAGTGTTAAAAGAAGGACGAGTCCGGCTTATTTACAAAACCAATATTGAGAAATATCCTCATCCAAAAGTGCCGAAGCCGCAGATGATGCTCGTTCCGGATAAATGTCCAAATGGACGGATTCCGTTATTTCTTCGGGAAAGCATGCTGGAAGTATCGAGTGAGAAAATCACGTTTCAGTCCCCGGTCCCGCTGCGGACGATGTCGTCGGGTGTCACCGGCTCGGGTGTAGGCTGGCACCGGTCCTTTGTCAACCGGCATGTGGATAAGCACTATCAATGCGATAACTTTAAGGAAGAGATGATCCATTACTTAAAAGAGCATGGTTTTGACCCAAATGAAACGGTTGGGATGATGACAGCGGTCCATTTGCAAGATGTTTCCCATCACATTTTTGAAGAAGACGGCCTGTCAGTGCTTATTGTCGTGACGGCAGGTGCCGGGAATGCTGTCGATGTGTCGCTGGGTGAAACCCGCGGATTTATTGTTTCTCCCGGAACGATAAATACGTGGGTATTCGTGAACGGAAAATTAACCGAAGAAGCGTTTATTCAAAGCGTTATGACCGCAACGGAAGCAAAGGTGAAAGCGCTCCATGAATGTCATGTTGTGGATCCTTTGACAGGCACGCCGGCGACAGGAACATCCACGGACAGTATTTTAATTGCGGCGACTCAGGAAGGGCCGTTTCTTCCTTTTGGCGGCTCGATCACGCCGCTGGGCAGGCTGATTGGAAAAGGCGTCTTTTTTTGTACAAAAGAAGCATTGCACAATCATTTGAAAAGGGGCGGCAATCATTGACGGCTCATTTGACGGCCATCGTCCTGGCTTTTTTCATCGATTTGGCCGTTGGGGATCCTCCCCGCTGGCCCCATCCTGTTAAATGGGTTGGAAAGATGATTTCTTTTTTGGAACGCCTCTGGAATCTGGGGGAAAACCGGAAATTAAAGGGAACAGCAATGGCCGCGGCTGTCATCGGCATTGTATTGGGTGCGAGCTTTTTTCTCGTCCTGCTTTGTTACAACCTTCATCCCGTTATCGGAATTCTTGTTGAAGCCGTCATGATTTCAACTACCATTGCGCAAAAAAGCCTGGGGGAGGCCGCCCGCGAAGTGTATGGGCCGTTACGGTCCGGAGACCTCCCGGAAGCGCGGAAAAAGCTATCGTATATCGTCGGCCGTGATACAGAGGAGCTTCCGGAGGCGGAAATCGTCAGGGGAACCGTCGAGACGGTTGCCGAAAATACAAGTGACGGGATTACGGCCCCGCTTTTTTGGGGTTTTGTCGGCGGAGCGCCGCTTGCGCTCGTTTACCGTGCGGTTAATACGTGCGATTCAATGGTCGGCTATCAAAATGATCGCTACCGGGAATTTGGCTGGGCATCCGCGAAATTGGACGATCTGTTGAACTGGGTTCCGGCCAGGCTTACAGCCATTGTGATGATGTGTGTCACGAAACCGGTGAAAACATCGTATCGCAAAGCGTTGTCCGTTTTGTTCCGGGATGCCAAAAAGCATCCGAGCCCGAACAGCGGCTGGGGGGAGGCGGCTGTTGCTGCACTCCTCGGCATCCGCTTGGGCGGGGTGAATGTTTACAAGGGAAAAAAATCGTACCGGGCGGAAATGGGCGACAGCTTGGAGAGCTTGGAAATTCACCATATACCGCAGACAGTGATGATCATGGAGCGGACATCCCTGGCATTTCTGCTGCTGCTGTTATTAGGAGGAGTCGCATGTGAATTGGCCTTTACACGGATCTAATCCGAAATATATATATGAATCCCTTCATCTATCCAGTCCCGGGCATGTGCTGGATTTCAGCGTGAATCTCAATCCGTTCGGGCCGCCCCCTTCCATCAAAGAACATTGGGAGAGCTGGCTCGATCATATCGCAGATTATCCTGATCCGAAGGGTGAAAGACTTGTTGAGTTGATTGCCGAAAAGGAGCGGGTACAAAAAGAGTCGATTCTTTTGGGTAACGGCGGAGCGGAGCTTTTTACCTTGCTTGGGCAACTGTTGGCGGAAAAACGGGTCGTCATCGTCCAGCCGACTTTTACGGAGTATGAAAAAATATGCCGGGCCCACGGGTGCCATGTATCTTTTTTTCAACTGGAGGAGGGAGATGGCTGGAAGCTTCACACGGATCTTTTACTGGAAAAAATAAAAAATGCCGATGCTCTGTTTGTATGCCATCCGAACAATCCGACAGGGACGGCTTATCCGGAATCCGTTTTGCTGGAAATACTGGCGGCCTGCCAGACACATGACTGCTTTTTCATCGTGGACGAAGCATTTGCAGATTTTCTTGACGAAAATCGTACGCTTGCATCATATATCAAGCATAACGCCCATCTCATCATTGTCCGCTCGGTAACAAAAATGTACGCGATCGCTGGTCTAAGGCTCGGGTTTTTGCTTGCTTCTCCACAAGTAGTTGCCAGATTGAGAAGCTTTCAGCCGTATTGGGCTGTCAATGCTCTCGCCTTGCTGGCCGGGGAGCATTGCCTGCAGGAAGAAGGGTATGCCGGGCAAACCCGCCAATGGATCGGGAGGGAACGCCAGCGCATTTTTGAATCTTTGTGGTCTGCCGGCTACATCTTGTCCGCCAGCAAAGTGAACTTTTATTTGTTAAAGGATCCGTCGCTCGATGATCAATTCCCGCTTTTTATTTTTTTGCTGAAAAAAGGAATTGTCCCGCGGCACACGATGAATTACCCTGGTCTTGAAGGACGCTGGCTCCGGTTCGGGGTGAGGCAGGCAAAGGAAAATGATATTCTTTTGGAGGCTTTATGGCAATGGAAACATCAACGCTGATTTTTATTACCGGAGGTGCAAGGAGCGGAAAAAGTACGTTTGCAGAGCGGACTGCGGCAAGTTTGGCGAAAAAGGAAAGGTGCAGTTTGCATTATATTGCCACAAGCAGGCCAGCGGATGAAGAGATGGAGCAGCGAATCCGCCGGCACAAGGAACAAAGAATGGAAAGCGGCTTTGAGTGGAAAACGTGGGAATGCCCCACAGATTTGAATGCTGTTGTTTCCCATTTTGGCCCGAAGGATATCGTGCTGCTGGATTGTTTGACGATTTTGCTGGCGAATGAGTTATTTTCCGATAGGCACAAAGAAGAACAGGTGATGGAAGCGATTTTACCGCCTATCGCTGACTTGAAAAATAGATGCCGGGCACTTGTGATTGTTTCGAATGAAGTGCTCAACGAGCCGCTGCAGGGCCAGCTGCCCACCCTGACATATGCCCGGCTGCTTGGACGCCTGCACCGGGAGCTTGTTCAAAGGGCGGCAGCAGCCTATTTGGTGGAAGCGGGAATTCCTGTGTTGATGAAGGGGATAAAACCATGAAGATCATGATTTTGGGGACAGCTTCAAATGCCGGAAAAAGTTTCATCACCTCGGCGATTTGCCGATTGTTGAAAAAAGAGGGATGGAAGGTGTCTCCCTTTAAATCCCAAAATATGACAAAAAATACGTTTTTAACGAAAGAGGGCCATGAAATCGGCTTGTCACAGGCAATTCAGGCGAAAGCTTCAGGGATTGAACCGCTTGCCTTCATGAATCCGATTTTATTAAAGCCGGTGGACGGGCGGACGGAGGTCATTTTGTGCGGCAAAAAGACAGATTCGTTTTCATATGAAAAGGGATTGGCTGCGATTGAAGAATCACTGCACGAATTGGCAAAACGTTATGATGCCATCGTGCTGGAAGGGGCAGGAAGCCCGGTTGAAGTCAATTTAAGAGAAAAAGAGCTTGCCAATATGAGAGTGGCAAAAATCGCGGATGCTCCCGTTCTGCTCGTGGCCGATATCGACCGCGGCGGGGTGTTTGCCAGTATTGTTGGAACGCTTGAACTGCTTGCGCCGGAGGAAAGAAAACATATAAAAGGCATCATCATTAATAAATTCCGCGGCAACGTTTCGCTGTTTCAAGACGGAGTGCGGTGGATTGAGGAGAGGACCGGCATTCCTGTTGTCGGGATCGTTCCCTTTATGGATGCCGGGCCGTTGGAGGATGTGGCCGAAAGCATCAAAGCGCATCTCGACTGGCCGCGGATTAAAGAGATCATGGTGCGGTGGAACAGGCGATGAGAAGCTATTGGTTCGGTTTCCTTATCGCGCTTCAGTTTTTTACTTCCATTCCGATCCGCAAAGAAATACCGATGAATCCGGTGTATGTCGAGCGTACCGTTCGGATGTTGCCGCTTGTGGGAATCCTTCAAGGCGCGATCTATTCCGGCTGCGTATACATTCTGTTGGAATGGTCGCCGTTTTCGGATTTGGCTGCGGCATTCACCATTTGGCTTCTGGCCATTGCTGTAACGGGCGGACTTCATCTGGATGGCTGGATCGATAGCAGCGACGCGTACTTTTCCTATCGGGACCGGGCAAAACGCCTTGAGATTATGGCCGATCCGCGGATCGGCGCTTTCGGTGTCATCAGTGTCATCGTACTGCTGGCAGCCAAATTCCTCTTTATGTATGAAGTTGTTCAAAAGGCAGAGGGTATGACGTATGTATGGATCATGGCGATTCCTTTTTTGGGAAAAATGGTTGCCGGGCTTATGCTCATGTTTGCGCCTGCAGCGAAAAACGAGGGTCTTGCCCATTTTTTTCAACAGGCATGCCGGCGCCAAACGGTGTGGATGTACCCTGTTTATCTGTTCTTTTTTCTGTGGAATAAAGAAATGTTCTTGATGATGATTTCTGCATTTTTGCTCTTTGTCATAGGGAGAAAAGTAGCGGTCAAGGCTTTTGGCGGGATAACCGGTGATGTCGTCGGGGCGGCTGCGGAAGGGACGGAAGCTGGATTATGGATGATCGTCTGGTTGTTACATTATGGCGCCACGGGATGACGGATGAGAATGAGAGGGCGGCCTATATTGGCCGGACCGATTCTCCCTTGAATGAAAAAGGGAGAAAGATGGTGCAGAAGTTTTCAAAGCATGTGGCGCGGCCCGATCTTATTTTTTCCAGCAGTGCCATTCGTTGCCTGGAAACAGCCCAACTGTTATTCCCGGGGCAAAAAATTGAGCAGTTCGCCGAGTTACAAGAAATGCATTTTGGCGATTGGGAAGGAAAAACATATAAAGACTTGAAGCATTTAACGTCTTACCAAGCATGGCTGGATGACCCTTTTTCAAGAGGGCCCGATGGAGGAGAATCGTTTGCGCAGTTTACGGAACGTGTGCAAGCAGGCTGGCATTTAATAAAAACGCACAGCGTGGCATGTCGTGTAAAAAACATTGCCGTCATTACGCATGGGGGAGTGATTCGCTCTTTGTTGTCGGCTTTTGCGCCGGAAAAAAAAGCTTTTTTTGAGTGGCGTGTCCCGTTGGCAGGCGGATATGAATTAGTGTGGAAAAAGGAAGATTTCAGGAGGGATGGGGCATGCATTTCGTTACGGGAGGTGCCTTTAACGGAAAAGCCGAATGGGTAAGGACATTTTACAGGCTTCATGATCAAAATTCCAGCCGCTGGTACTCCGCTTACCGGGGGGATGCCCTTCCGAAAGATCTTCCCGGGAGCCGTCTCGTTGTGCTGGAAGGCATCGAGCAATGGATTTTGCAAACGGGTGAAGCATTTAACCGGAATGCGGGCAAAGAATGGCTCGCAGCCTGGCTTGCTTGGGAAAAAAGTGGGGAGCGAAAAATCGTTTTAATCGGAACGGATATTTCTAAAGGAATTGTGCCGATGGAAAGAGAAGTAAGAGAGTGGCGTGATGTGACCGGCAGGTTTTATCAAGATGCAGCCAAATGCTGTAACCGGTTTGATTGGATCTGGTATGGTGTCGCAAAACGTTTGAAATAGACATTTGAAAAAGTCGCGAGTAATTCCGGAATCCTAATAGTATTTTTGGAAAAGTCGCGAGTATTTCCGAAAACGCGAGAGTAAATCGGAAAAGTCGCGAGTATTTCCGAAAACTCGATAGTAAATCGGAAAAGTCGTGAGTATTTCCGAAAACTCGATAGTAAATCGGAAAAGTCGCGAGTATTTCTAAAAAACTCGATAGTAAATCGGAAAAGTCGCGAGTATTTCTAAAAAACTCGATAGTAAATCGAAAAGGTCGCAAGTATTTTCAAAAACGCGATAGTAAATCGGAAGGGTCGCGAGTATTTCTAAAAAACTCGATAGTAAATCGAAAAGGTCGCAAGTATTTTCAAAAACGCGATAGTATTTCGGATTAGATGCAAGTATCCGGAAAGTATTTCGAATTAGCCCAGAGTATTTCCATTTTGGATCGTAATCCCGGCAAAATGCGGTATTTTCCATAATGGGTCGAAGTCGGAAGATGAAAGTAAGCGATTACCATTTTTGGGGAGGGGAAAACGTTGAAAATTTATACGAGAACAGGAGACAAGGGTAAAACGAGCATTATCGGCAGCCGGGTAGATAAAGACGATATTCGGGTTGAGGCGTACGGAACGGTCGACGAGCTGAACGGTTTTGTCGGGCAGGCAATGGTAGAGCTTGATCGCGAATTATTTTCGGATGTGCTGGCAGATTTGGAAAAAATCCAGCATGAACTGTTTGACTGCGGCGGAGATTTGGCCAGCGTTTCAAAAAAACGGCCTTTGAAACTGACTGAAGAAGCGATCACCTACTTGGAAGAGAAAATTGACAAGCTTGTGGAGGAAGCGCCGAAATTGGAGCGGTTTATTTTACCGGGAGGCACGAAACCCGCTGCATCCATTCATATCGCCCGAACAGTGACAAGAAGGGCGGAGCGCCTTGTTGTGAAATTAATGAAGCAAGACGAGTCCCTTTCTCCGGTCACTTTACAATATTTGAACCGTCTATCCGACTATTTCTTCGCGCTTGCCCGGGTAATTAATTTCCGGTTGAATGTACCCGATGTCGAGTATATAAGAAGTGCAAATGTATTTCGTGACGGGAAGCGCAAGGAGAAGAAGGATGAGCGTTAAAAAGACCAGTTTGCTCGCGTTGTTTCTGGCCCTGTCAGTCATCGGGGCTTCGATTAAAATTCCTTCCTTTGTTGGAAGCATTGCATTGGACGCCCTTCCCGCACTCCTTGCCGCAGCACTGATCGGGGGAAGGCCCGGCAGCCTCGTGGCAGGCTTTGGCCACCTGTTATCTGCATTGATCGCCGGGATGCCGCTGGGCCCGGCGCATTTCCTCATTGCCTTTGAAATGGCGGCCATCGTTTGGCTGTTTTCTTGGATATACCGGACTGGGAAAAAGAAAACGGCAGCCATCGTTTTTATTCTAAGCAACAGCCTGATCGCTCCTTTGCCGATGGTTTTTCTTTTCAACACGGCGTTTTATGCGGCAGTCGTTCCTTCTTTGCTCGTTGGCTCGGCATGCAATGCCTTTGCAGCGCTGCTTGCCATACCGAGGTTTGAAGTCATTTTTCAAAAAATGGTTTGGGGATCGGCAAAATGAAGAGGGACGTTGCCATCATCCCGTTTGATGACAGGCTGGAACTTGTTGTGGCTTGTGACAACAGCGGAGCGATCGGAATGAAGCCGCACGATCAAGTGGCTGTTTCCTATACGGCCGTTTCCTATTACAGCTTTCGCGTGGCTTATATGGAGTGCGTTTCGGCGGGAGCTGTCCCGTTTTCAGTTGTTATGTATAACTTTTGCGGAGATGAAGCCTGGCATTCCCTTAAGTCAGGGATTGAAAAAGGAATTTGTGAACTGGAGTTGGAAGAACTTGCCATCACCGGAAGCACAGAAACAAATTTTTCGTTGAATCAGTCAGCGGTCGGGATGACCGTTCTGGGGAAAAGAGAGAGAAGGAAGGAAACTCCTTTTCGTTTTACAGAACGTATGAAAGTGGCCGTGATCGGAAAACCGCTAGTCGGGAATGAAGTCATGGAATCAGGCGGGGACGTGGCCCCGCTCCGGCTTTTTCGATGGTGTTCGCGCCAAAAAAAGGTGCTGGCCATTTTACCTGTTGGTTCCAAAGGCATTTTGCATGAATTAAGAGAGCTTTTTGCGGACAACTCTGTTCAGTTTTCCTGCGATCTGAACATGGAAAAATCAGCGGGTCCTTCGACCTGTTTTATCGTCGTTTATGACGAAGCGGCAGATGACACCATTCGGGTTCACAGCAAACGGTTGTTTCACCCGGTACAAGTGATTACGTAAAGTATTCAATTTTTCCGTCCGGGAAATATGTTTCGATATACTTGAACAGCGTTTCTTTCATGTCCGTCTCTTCTTCTTTCGGATAAATATATTTGCCAATCCCGTATTTGCCCCACTTATAGCGGCGTTTTTCTTCGTCCAGCTCAAGTTTTGTCATCGGGTAGTTTTTTTGAATCACCCTCTTGGCCGGCTTTGTAAAGCGGTGCTGAATCAATTCAAACGTGACCCCGTTTTTCGCCTCATCAGGAAGTTCGGCGCTCAAACGTTCAAAAAGCTGTCTGTATCCTTCCTGCCAACCCTCGTGCAAATAAATCGGCGCGATGATGAATCCAAGCGGATATCCTGCATGGGCCACCTTTGCGGCGGCTTCGATTCGGTCGTTCAGACGGGATGTCCCCGGTTCAAAATATTTGATGACATACTCCGCATTCATGCTGAAGCGAAAGCGGGTCCGCCCGTTATGCTTGGCATTAAGCAAATGGTCAACCGTATTAAATTTTGTCACAAACCGAAGCCTGCCAAGATCCGATTGCCCGAAATATTCGATCGCTCTTTTCAGCGTATGCGTCAAATGGTCAATCCCGACAATATCCGATGTACAGGACGCCTCAAATCGTGTAACCTCGGGGGCCCGCCCATCCATATAAGCTTGTGCTGCCTGCAAAATGTCATCGACGTTGACATACGTTCGAATATAGGGCTTGCTTCCCATTGTTGTTTGTAAATAGCAATAATGGCAATGTCCCATACAACCCGTCGCAAACGGAATCGCATATTCGGCCGAAGGCTTGGATGTGTCAAATTTCAGCGTCTTTCTTAGACCAACGACGAGTGTCGATTTCGCAATCCGGTACCTTTGAAAATCATTTTCTCCCGGAAAATTGCGGATTTGGTTGTGTGACGTTGTATAGCGGATTTCCGTTCCCAGATCTGTAAATTTTTTAAACAGCTGCTGTCCGAGCGGAAATTCCAGTGCTTTTGGCTCGAAATAAACGAGCTGCGGCATAAACGGCTTCACCAATGAATATCTCTCCTTTTGCTTGGAGTATTTCACCCCATGCTACATGAGGCCTTTTTGAATAGGGAAAAAATCACTCAACTGAGCCAAAGTAATAGTCATAGGCCTTTTCGGCCTCTTCTTCGGAACGGTAGATCGCCATCTCTTCCGTTAATGGATAGTACGTTTCATACAGGAAAACGGCAAGCTCGCCGGGGTGGTCGGGATCGTTGACAATGGCCGCCTCCTGGATCATGGCGACATTTTGTGTATGAGGGTTGCGGTATAGGACATATACGATGTCTCCGGGCGAATAAGAGGGTTCGAATATATTCATGAATGGTCTCTCCTTTTTACCGTTATTATGGCTTGGAATAATGGTTACATACGGGGTTGCCCATACTTTTTATCATTGGGAAATAAATTTGCTCCCGCAGGGTTCAAAGAATGGCGAAATGAGAAGAAGCATTTTCTTTTAATACCGTGACAAAAGACCTATATCTTTTTTCAATACCCTTTAAATAAAAGAAGTTTCAATTTTCCCAACGGTCGATTTATAATGTATTTATGAAATGTTTGAGGTGATCCAAATGATTTTTTTTGGATGAAATTGGAGAAATGCCATTGGAAATGCAAGTGTTGTTATTGAGAGTCTTACAGGAGAATGAAGTGGTCCGGATCGGCGGACATAAAGTGATTCCTGTTGACGTACGGATTATCGCTGCAACGAATAAAAATTTGCACGAAGAAGTAGAGAAAGGAAATTTCCGGGAAGACCTGTTTTTCCGGCTGAATGTTATTCCGATTCATCTTCCTCCCCTCCGGGAAAGAAAGGAAGACATTCCGCTGCTGTCAGCCTGCTTTATTGAAAAATTGGCCGAACGTTTGGACAAGCCTTTTATTCGGGTTTCCCCTTCGTTTTATGATACGCTGCTGCTTTACGAATG
Source organism: Siminovitchia jepli (assembly GCF_047228825.1). Taxonomy (NCBI): domain Bacteria; kingdom Bacillati; phylum Bacillota; class Bacilli; order Caryophanales; family Bacillaceae; genus Siminovitchia; species Siminovitchia jepli. The sequence goes on along the minus strand of NZ_JBFEGN010000016.1, from coordinate 31,098 downwards.
GCCGGGCAATATTCGTGAGCTGCAAAATATTTTGGAACGGGCCCTTGTCAGGGTAAACGGCTGCGAACTTGGAATGGAAGTACTGCCCGTTGATTTATTCGGAAAAATGTTTCCGGAAAAAAACAGGGACCTTCCTCTAAAAGATGAAATTAAAAAGCAGGCGTTAATCCGCTCCATCAAGCTGTGCAACGGAAACTACAGCCTCGCGGCCAAACATTTGTGCATCTCGAGAAGCACTTTATACAGACAAATGGAGAAATATGGGGTTCGCTAAATGAATGTCCCATTTTGGTGCAGTGTCCCGTTAAAAATGAGACGGAATGTACCAAAATGGGACATTTTGATTACGTAAACCCTTTGTTTATCAGGTCAAAGTATTGGAATGATTTTTGCTTGATAGTTGGAAAGAACACATCAGAATTTTCAATTTGGCCGATGTTCCCGGCACCCCAAAATAATGGGGCAATCACGAAGAGGATATACGGAACGCGGCATAAAAGTCAAGTTCCATGGAAGAAGAGACAGGTAGCTGCCCTGACGGGACGAGGTCCGGAGGGGAAGTGTCCCTGGCCCGGCAAACCATTCCAGCCCGCATATAGTTATTATCAAAACAGTTTTACTTATTGGAATTTTGTAATATAATGGGGTTGCATATATTTTTTTCATCCCAAGAATGTCTAAAACTCATTTAGGGAGGAAGTTAAGCATGCCCAAAACGATGTTTAAGCTGGACCTTGGAAAACCAATGGAGGAACAGGCCCATCCGGGCCATAACCGGTGGCACCCTGACATTCCAGCCGCCTTTTCTGTCGATCCGGGAACGGCCTTTCGGATGGAATGCAAGGAATGGACGGATGGCCAAATTCAAAATAATGACAGTCCGAACGATGTCAGGGGGGTCAATCTTGAACGGGTCCATGTATTGAGCGGGCCGGTATACGTGAATGGGGTGAAGCCGGGAGATTTGTTGGTCGTCGATATTTTGGATGTGGGTGTTTTTCAAGAGTATGAATGGGGATTTAATGGCATTTTTGCAAAAGAAAACGGCGGGAGCTTTCTTGTCGACCATTTCCCGGAAGCACAAAAATCGATTTGGGATTTTGAAGGGATTTATACGACTTCACGGCATGTGCCCGGAGTCCGGTTTGCAGGAATCATCCACCCGGGACTCATCGGGGTGGCACCATCGCTGGAATTGTTGCGGGAGTGGAACAGGAGGGAGGAAGCATTAAAGGCAACAAATCCGGATCGGGTGCCGCCGCTTGCCAATCTGCCTACTCCGGAAAGCGCCGTTTTGGGAACGCTCAAAGGCGCTGATTTCGACCGGGTTGCCAGGGAAGGAGCACGGACCGTGCCTCCAAGGGAAAACGGCGGAAACTGTGACATCAAAAATTTGTCCAAGGGCTCAAGAATTTTCTTCCCCGTGTTTGTGGATGGGGCAAAGCTGTCGGTTGGAGATCTCCATTTTTCGCAGGGGGACGGGGAAATCACCTTCTGCGGCGGAATCGAGATGTCGGGATGGATCGACCTGAAGGTGGACGTCATTAAAGGCGGAATGGAAAAACACATGATTAAACACAACCCTGTTTTCAAACCGGGACCGGTCGATCCTTTATATTCGGATTTTCTCGTCTTTGAGGGCGTCTCTGTTGATGAAAAAGACGGAAAGCAGCACTATATGGATGCCAACACAGCTTACCGAAGGGCATGCCTAAACGCGATTGAATTTTTAAAAACACTTGGATATACGGGAGAGCAGGCATATATGCTTCTTAGTTCGGCACCGGTTGAAGGCCATGTTGCGGGCATTGTCGATATTCCGAATGCCTGCTGCACGGTTGCGATTCCGACGCAAATTTTTGAAAAAGACATCTTGCCGGGATAACAGGAGGATACATCTTGCCAAGCTATACATTTCACTGTCATGATTGCGGAAAATTTACACTGGTTTTTCGGAACACGGAAGGAAACCGGATGAGTGCCGGGTGTCCGGAATGCGGCCTGGCGGCAAAACGGGTATTTTTGCCGCCCAATTTATATTCAATGCCGCAAATTTTAAAAACGAGAATCGAAAAGGGAATGGAACCAAGGCGGATGAGCCGAAAGGAACTTGGCCCCCGCCTCCCGAAAAAAAGCTCGCCCGCAGCAAAACGCCCGTGGCAGGCTTGAGGGGAGGAGGGATTGGAGCGCTGCTTTTGTTCACACAGTTTAGGCGGGGGCCCTTCCAACCTAATCGGTGTTACGAGAAACGCTTTCGGCAAGAAAGGGGCATTACACTTGGAATGCCCGTTTCCGAGGAAATGCCGCTCATATTGAATAATATTTTGAAACGGCTCTTGAAATAGCGGACAATGCCCGGGAAAAACTGCTTGCATTTCCATTCAGAAAAAAATAAGAATACTCTGGATTTTTATCTCCTCCTGGAGTTGAAGGCAGAGGGGTGCCCCTGCTTCTTCTCCAGGGGTTTCTTTGTGTTGTCAAGTCTTTGTACGGAAATCAGGACTGTCAAGGTGCGGCTCAAATATAAAGCTCCCCCCCTGCGCCTTGGGCAAACACCTTGAGACAAAAATTGCATACGATATAACAGTAAAAAAGGAGAGGAAGATATGAGCTGAAACATTTTACGGTTGACCAGGGATTGATTAAGGAAATTGCAAAAGCCGTCAATGGAGAATACAGCGCCATACAGTGTTATACGAAATTGATCGAGATGGCACCGAAAGAGAAAGAAAAAAGTATCATACGAGAAATTCGGCAAGATGAAATGCGTCATTTTCATGAGTTTTCCGCGCTTTTTATGTCGATCGCAAATCGTCAGCCAGTCCCCGAAATGAGTGAAAAATGTCCAGGGGAATATCGCGAAGGACTAAGGTTTGCATTTGAAGATGAACAAGAAACTGTTGATTTTTATCATCATATAGGGGACCGGGCAAACCACCCATATGTTAGGGATGTGTTCCGGAGGGCCGCCGCAGATGAGCAGAATCATGCAGTTTGGTTTTTGTCGATGTTGACGCCCATGTAGAAAACATTGCTCTCTTTTTTTTTTGAAAAAACGTGACAAAACTTCCTTCCAATCTACATTATTAGAGAGAGGACAAGCCGCCCGGATGAAGAATATGTATTAGTACAAATGATAATCGGGGAGGGTCTGGTTTGGAAAAAGAAGTGTTTACTTCCGAGGCAGCGAAGGCATTGGGGATTGGGGTCAGCACCCTCAGAAATTATGCGGTTGTCCTGGAATCAAAGGGTTACGGTTTCCAACGTGGAGCAAATAACGGGCGGATTTTTCGGGAAAAAGATTTGGAAAACATAAAAGAAATGACAGAGAAAATTTCCAAGGAAGGCATGACGGTGGAACAGGCGGCGGAGGTTACGGCGGCTCAAGCGGCCAACCGGGGAGAGCGGGTTCCCGCGGTTGAAGATAAAGAGATCACGATCGGAAAGTTGTCGGAGAAAATCCACTATTTGGAAGAGCAACAAGCCAAATTGGCAAATATTAATGAAACGCTGACAGTACAAATAGAAAGACTCACAGAAAAAATGAAGGAGCGTGAACGTGACCAGCTTTTGTTTGAACGTTTGGAGGAGACCAGAAATAAAAAGAAAAGAAAAGGCATCGCTTTTTTTCGTACATTCATGACATTTTCGGAAAAAAAATATCTCCCCAAATAAAGCAAACGAATTCGTTTGCTTTATTTGATTTTACAAAGGATACATATATCCTACTACTCTTTTTCAAAAGGAAGAACCATCATGAGCGAGAAAAGGAAAATGGAAGGAACTTGGGATAAAATGAAAGGAAAAGCAAAAGGCCGCTTTTCTGATTTGCATCCAAGCGAGTAAAAGGGAAGAGGCTGTCTTGCCAAAATGACAATGGAATTTTTCCCAAATGGGTTTATTCAGGAAAAAACAGGGTATACATAATAAAAACTCTTTATGATTTAATAGAAATTTTGTGAATTATTTTTGCAAGCGATACACACTGCATGAATATTAAGGTAAAATATGATTAGGTGTCAAATTCCAAATGAGGTGGTCTTTTTGCAAAGAGATCATGAGCAACTTGAAAAAATGATCAATAGTCTTACGGAGATGGGAGTGAACATTTCAAAGACGAAATCGAGGTTCGAGCTATTTGAAGTTCTTGCCGAAACGGAAACAATACCGGGTTATACTACTGAATACCTTTTTTAGATATAAAGCAATGAGGCGGATATGACATAATCCGCCTTCATTTATGCTTACCTTTTGTTGGCCGTTTTCCTCCTTGAGATCACATGGTAAAGAATGAAAATGAGAATAATCGCCGCTCCAATTCCCAATGTTAACACACCGAGGTTTTCTTCAATAAACGGCTTTGCTTTGACGCCCAAAGTGGCGATCAAAGCAGCTTCGAGGAAGAAGCGGCCGCCTCTTCCGATGATTGACCAAATCACAAGGGTCCGGATTTTGATATTGGAAATTCCCGAAAAAATAGTAAATACTTTGTAAGGCACCGGTGTCAGGGCGGCGATTAATATGGCCATGGCTCCGTAACGTTCAAAGTAATATTCTACCTTTTTAATATTGTCTGCTTTGATAAAGCGCATTAAAACAGGTCTTCCGAGCTTTTTTCCGATATACCAGCCAAGTAGGGCGCCCAGGACGGATGAAGCGGTCGTATGTAAAGCGTATAGCCACACTCTATCCGGGTCGGCAAACGCCATTGGAAGAAATAAAACTTCCGGAATGATCGGTGAAAAAGAAGAGTCGGTAAAAGAAACAATCCACAGCCCGATCAGGCCGTATTCCATCAGCCACTCTTCTATAATGGCCAGCCAGTCATGAATCATGAACATATACTCCTTTAAGCAAATCTAAAAGAAGTATAGCACTATTGCCGACGTTCGTCAGCATCAATTATGGCACTTTGTCGAAATAAATCATTTCCTGGGCAATAAAAGGGGAAATCAAGAAGGTGTTACCTCGATCACCTGTATATGGTTGCCGTCCATGGATTTCACATGAAATTTGTATCCTTCCGCTTCGATCGTATCGCCTTCTTCCAAATCGTATTTTTGTGTCAGAAGCCAGCCCCCAATCGTATCAATATCTTCGCATTCGAGATGAGTTGCCAAAAGATCGTTCACTTCCTCTATTAAAACTTTGGCATCAAGGAGATAATGCTTTTCCCCCTGTTTTCGGACATCTGAAATTTCATCTTGATCAAACTCATCCCTTATGTCTCCAACAATCTCTTCCAATATATCTTCTACCGTTACAATCCCTGCGGTTCCGCCGTACTCGTCAAATAAAACGGCCATGTGGTTTCGTTCTTTTTGCATGGTGACAAGGAGTCTTTGGATGGGAATCGTCTCAATGACACGGATAACCGGTTTTACATATGGTAAAATCGGCTGGTTGTCCGTACAATTTCCTTCGATGCAGTCGGTTAAAAATTCTTTTATGTTGACAACACCAATAATACTGTCTTTATCTCCGTCCGTAACGGGGTATCGGGTAAAACGCTGCTCCTTAATGACTTTTATAATTTCACTGACGGTGGCAGCTTTATCGATCGTCAAGACTTCTGTTCTTGGAACCATGATTTCCTTTGCTACCCGGTTGTCGAATTCAAAAATCCGGTTCACATACCGGTACTCCGACTGGTTGATTTCCCCGCTTTTCAAACTGTCCGATAAAATGATCCGAAGTTCTTCTTCGGAATGGGCGATATCTCCTTCCGAAGCGGGCTTGACCCCGAATATCCCTGCTACAAGGCGTGCTGCGCCGTTCAACAGCCAAATAAAAGGAAACATGATTTTATAAAACCAAATAAGCGGTGAAGCAACCGCAAGGGCAATTTGTTCCGCCTTGTGGATGGCAAATGTTTTCGGTGCAAGCTCCCCCAAGACGACATGGAGGAATGTGATCAGGCTGAATGCGATGACGAATGATAAGGCACCAGCCAGGGACTCGGGAATGTTCAGCCTTTCAAAAATGGGCGTTAATATGACTTGAACCGTCGGCTCTCCAAGCCAGCCGAGTCCAAGAGCGGTTACGGTGATGCCAAGCTGGGTTGCCGACAAATATCCGTCCAAATTCGTCACAAGGCGCTTGGCTACAGTCGCTCTTTTATTCCCTTCCGCTATAAGCTGATCGAGACGGGAACTTCTGATTTTAACAATGGCAAATTCCGATGCGACGAAAAATGCCGTTAAGCAGATGAGTATGATGACCAGGAATATTTTAATCGCAAGCAATGGAGCGTCCCTGTGCCGGATGCTAACTCTTCATCCGGACGGGACTTCACCTCCCATTGAAAAAGTCTGTTCCATGTATCCCTACTTTACCCCCAAAAAGGACATTTTTATCACGATTAGGCAGATTTTTTGGCAAGTGCTTGTTGCCAAAAGGAAGTGGCTTCCCCGGCAAAGGCCGGATTTAAGTCAGCTTGCTTAAAAAATGGGAAGCTATTGAAAAATAGGTCATTAACGAAAATATGTCGTTAATGGTTGTAATCAATGGACCGGATGCTACGGCCGGATCCATTTTCAGTTTGTATAAAATAAGCGGTATGACCGTTCCGGCAAGTGTTCCCAAAATCAATGTCAGGAAAAGGGAGCCGCCAATAACGATGCCAAGATACATATTGCCTTGCCAAATAAAGGCAATCAATGAAATGAGGATTCCGCACGTAACGCCGATCCAAAGGCCCACCCGGAGTTCCCTGAAAATCAGTTTAAGGGCAGCCTTAAGGTTAATATCCCTTTCGGCCAGGCCGCGGACAACAACGGCAAGAGACTGTGTCCCCGTATTGCCGGTCATGCCCGCAATAAGTGGCATAAAGAATGCCAGCGCCACGACCTGTTCAAGCGTGTTTTCAAATTTGGAGATAATGCTTCCTGACACCAAGCCGATAAATAAAAGGATGATGAGCCATGGAAGCCGCCTGTATGCCGCTGTAAACGGTCTTGTGTCGAAGTCGATTTTTTTGCTCGTAGCGGAAATTTTGCTAATATTGCCGGACGCTTCATCTATGATCGTGGATATCATGTCATCAAAAGTGATGATGCCAACGAGTACTTCATCCTCATTTACGACAGGCAACGCGGTAAAATCGTATCGCTGCAATAGCCGGATGATCTCGTTGCGCTTTGTCATGACCGAGACACAAATGATTTGGTCCACCATAATATTTTTTACTTTTTCATCAGGCTCGGAAATGATTAGATCTCTGTAAGGAATACTTCCAACAAGCCGCCCGTTGTCGTCGGCGACGTATACATGGTTGACGCTTTCGGCATACATGGCCATTGTTTTTACTTTTTCTACAGCCTGCTTCACGGTGTAGGTAGCATGTATCGAAACATAACGGTTGGACATTAAGCTGCCGGCCACATCTTCCGGATATTCAAGCATTTTTCGCAAGTAAGCAGCTTCTTTTTCTTCCATTTCCGATAAAAAGATTTCAACGTCCGCTTTCGGATAATGGCGAAATAACCGTGTAAGAAAATCAACATTTAAAAGCGCCAGCACGCGGTTTGCCTTTTCAGGGCCGATTTTGCTCAACAGTTCAAGCTGGTGTCTCGTATTTAATTTTTGAATCATGCTGGCCAGGGCGGAAATATCGAGGTGATGAAGCATGGCGGCCCGGTGCCGTTCCGGAAGGTTTTGAAAAACAACTGCCATATCGTACGGGGTGCTGTTTTCAAAAATGTCATTGATTTCGTCAAACTTTTCATCTTTTAACTTTTCAATGATGAGCAGTGTTTCTTCTTTTTCATGCTTTTTTGTTTTCATGGGCATTCACCGCTTTCGCTTTTTCGGAAAATAACACATTCAATTTAGACATTTACCCGAATTGGTGCGGCTTTTAAACTTTAAGGCTTTTAGAATTGGTGAAATTTGTAGTAAATATGTAATACTAGAACAAATTATTTTTGATATTATATAGATATACCAATAGGTTTATCGTTGATCTGATGTGGAGGAAGTATCGTTGAGAAATCATTCTGGCGGGAAAAATTTAATATATGTACATATGAACCATACACACAAGTATGTTTTGTCGTATGGCATTGAGTTTCCCGAATTTATGGGCAACATCCCTTTTAAGCCGGCAAATCTTTTATTGCTGAAGCATAAATTTGAGGACGGATATTTTAATATGCATACGCTTCTTCATTATGCATCGGAAGAAAGCATTCAACAGCTCGCAAATGATGATGTGTACCGGTATGGGGATTTTTGCTGGGTGGATTTTACGGATGAGGATGGTTTAAATGAGATGGAAAGTCAGTCATTGGCGGAACTTTTGTATTTAAGCCATATGAAAACCCCGCTTAGACCGCCATTTTATCGGATTCTCGGAAATCAGTACGCCTATCTCGCCCAGGAAGATGGTTTTTTTAATAAAATCTATTATAAGCATTGGGAGCATTTTTACGGGATGCTGGGGGGTGTCTTGTCAACCAGGATTCATCCCAAAAGGGAGCTTTCGTTCTTTGGGAGATTGAGAAGCCGGTCGATTCCTCCTGTCCCGCTGGAAGTATTGCAGCCTTACAGTCATTTTATGAGGGAGGGGCTCGCATTTTCTATTGAAAAAGTTGCGGTTGACAGGCAAAGGGCCGTCATTCCGATTTGGGTGATCGGTGATTTTAACGATATGGACGAGATGATCGAGGAGTATGAAATACGGAGCAGAAGGGCGCCTGAAGGAAGACTCGTCCTTGACAGGAGAAACAGCGAATGGCAGGCGATTATTTATTAAAACAAAAGTTGGGCAGAGAAATTCGCTTCTCTGCCTATTTCTTTTAAGCAGGCCGGGCAGCCGTACCGGTAACTGTTTATAGAATCTGAATAAATAAGGTGAAGCACGATCATCATGAGGAAAAAAGTCCTTTTCCACCCTCCCTGCACGCCCGCCTGTCCAAAAACATATTTTAAACTGGGCTGATGAAATCCATTTGTTTTTCATCAAATCATGTTAAAATAAAAGACATGTCAGGAAGATGGGGGATGGAAAAAGAAAATGAAATTGTGTTTATTATATGGGGGAAAATCCGCAGAGCATGAGGTTTCGCTGCAAACAGCCAAAGCGGTGATCGGGGCGCTTGATAAAAACAAATTTGATATTTATCCCATTTTTATTTCCAAAAGCGGCCAGTGGATTGAAGGGCCGAAAATCACGGAAGAGATTACAAATATAGAGCAGCTGCAGCTTTCAAATAAAGACTCCTCAGATATCATTCCATCGAGCCTTCATACCGGCTACGACGTTGTTTTCCCGCTTTTGCACGGGCCGAACGGCGAAGATGGCACGATTCAAGGCTTGCTGGAAGTGTTGAATATCCCATATGTAGGAAACGGGGTGCTTGCATCATCAGCCGGCATGGATAAAGTGACAATGAAAAACCTGTTTGCACAGGCGGGGCTGGAGCAAGTAAAATACGTTTCGTATATCAGGAGCGCCTGGGAAGCTGGCCGCGATGCCGCTTATGACGAAGTGGAAGCCCGGATTGGCTACCCATGCTTTGTAAAACCGGCCAATCTCGGATCGAGTGTCGGCATCAGCAAATGTGAAAACCGGGATGAATTGATCGCTGCATTTGAAGACGCCTTCCGCTACGATCGGAAAATCATCATAGAGCAGGGAGTAACGGCGCGTGAAATCGAAATCGGCCTGCTTGGCAATGATGAGGTTTCCTGCTCGGTTGCAGGTGAGATTGTCCCTAAAAAAGCATTTTACGATTATGAGGCAAAATATCAGGACGGATCCACTGAGCTCGTGATTCCGGCTGATATTTCCGAGGCGCAGTATGCCAAGCTCCGCGACATGGCAGTTACAGCGTATAAAACATTGGATTGTTCGGGACTGGCACGGGTTGACTTTTTCATAACGGAAGACGGCCAGGTGGTTATTAATGAGGTGAATACGATGCCCGGATTCACTCCGGTCAGCATGTTTCCGCTCCTATGGAAAAATACGGGGCTTTCTTATCCTGAACTGATTAAACGGCTTATTGATTTAGGCATAGAGCGTTTTGAAGAAAAACAAAAGATTGTCCATACATTTTAAGGAGGTATTCCGTTGATCGAAAGAACGATAGGGCAAATCTCCGGCATGATCGAAGCAAGAAACGACCTTTCGGCATATGCCGATGTCCCGATTAAAGGGGCTTCCATCGACTCCAGAAAAATCATTCCCGGCAACCTTTTCGTTCCATTAAAAGGCGACAAAACGGACGGTCACCAGTTTGTCGAAAAAGCATTTGAACAGGGGGCCGCGGCCTCTCTTTGGCAGGAGGACGTTCCGCATCCGCCGGAAGGCAAGCCGATGATCATCGTAAAAGATGTCCTCAAAGCGCTGCAGGAGCTCGCCAGGGCATACCGGAACGAGCTGACAGCCAAAGTGGTCGGCATTACCGGCAGCAATGGAAAAACAACGACGAAAGACTTAGCGGCGTCCATGATGGGCGAAACATGCCGCGTCCAAAAAACAGCAGGCAATTTGAACAATCATATCGGTTTGCCGCTTACGATTTTATCTTTAAAGGAAGATACGGAGATCGCCATCCTTGAAATGGGGATGAGCGGAAAAGGGGAAATTTCCCTTTTAACACATATTGCCAAGCCGGATGTGGCGATCATTACCAACATCGGAGAAGCCCATTTGCTTGATCTCGGGTCAAGGGAAGCCATTGCCGATGCGAAATTTGAAATTACGGAGGGCCTAAAAGAAGGCGGCCTGTTCATTTATCCGGGAAACGAGCCGCTTCTTGTACAAAGGGCTAGCCGGCTGAAACAGGTACGCCTCAAAACGTTTGGAGAGACCCCGGATAATGATCTTTATCCGCTGCATATACATTTGGAGGAAAAAGGAAGCACCTTTGCGGTTTCCGGTTATCCGGATGAACCATTGTTTCTTCCGGTCGCGGGAAAGCATAATATCATGAACGCTTTGGCCGCCATCCACGCTGCGAAAGAATTTTCCGTCCCGTTTTCCGATATAAAAGAAGGTTTGAAATCCGTCAAATTGTCTACGATGAGAATGGAATGGAGAAAGGGCCCGAAAGGTTCCACAGTTTTAAATGACGCCTATAATTCAAGCCCGACGGCGCTCCGTGCCGTGATCAAATTCATTGAATCAATGGATGAAAGAAGAGAAAAAATACTTGTGCTTGGCGATATGCTGGAACTTGGCGAAGACGAGAAAAAATTTCACCGGGAAATCGGGGAAGAAATCAATCCCGAAAAAATCGAGTATGTTTATACATACGGCAGGCTTGGGAAAAGTATTGCGAAGGGTGCAGAAGAAAACTTCCCGGAAGGACGGGTATTTTCCTTTCAAGATCAGGAAGAGTTGATTGCGGCTCTTCTTGAGAAAATAACCGGCAAAGAAATCATCGCCGTGAAAGCTTCCAGGGGAATGAAAATGGAAAAAGTGGTGGAAGCTTTAACGGTGGAAGGTGACGAACAACCAAAAACCAAATAATGGTAAAATGCCTGAAATGCTTTGACGCCAAAAATTGTAATCGGCCATCTTTAATGATAGAATAAGCAACATCGTTTACAATTTTTCGCGAGCGGCTCTTAAAGTAAGTGAGGCATTTTGCCTCATACTTTTTAAAGGAGATTGAGAAGCATTGACGAAGTTTTCAGATTTGAATTTAAGCCCGGCTATTTTAGAAGCGGTCAACAGAATGGGCTTTGAAGAAGCAACGCCGATACAGGCAAAGACAATTCCTCTTAGCATGGAGGGGAAGGATTTAATCGGCCAAGCCCAAACGGGTACAGGAAAAACGGCCGCATTTGGTATTCCGCTTATTGAAAAAATTGATGCAAAAAATTCGACAGTCCAAGGAATTATAATAGCTCCGACGCGAGAGCTTGCGATCCAGGTATCAGAAGAGCTGTATAAAATCGGCATGGATGCACGTGTCCGTGTGCTTGCTATTTATGGGGGATCCGACATCCAACGGCAAATTCGCGCGTTGAAAAAAGGTCCGCATATCATTGTCGGAACACCGGGACGGATTCTGGACCATATTAACCGCAGAACACTCAAACTCAACAACGTGCATACGCTTATTTTGGATGAAGCGGATGAAATGTTGAATATGGGCTTTATTGATGATATTGAAGCCATATTGAAAACTGTGCCGGATGAAAGGCAGACATTGCTCTTTTCCGCCACAATGCCGGATCCGATTCGCCGCATCGCCGAACGGTTTATGAAATCGCCTGAAATCGTTCGGGTCCAGGCCCGCGAAATGACTGTGCCTTTAATTGAACAATATTTTATTAAGGTGCCTGAAAGAGAGAAATTTGATGTCCTATCCCGTCTGCTTGATGTGCAATCCCCCGAGCTTGCGATAGTCTTTGGCCGGACGAAACGCCGTGTTGATGAACTGGCGAACGCCTTGACCGTCAGGGGGTATACAGCCGAAGGGATTCACGGTGATTTAACCCAGGCGAAGCGCTTGTCTGTTTTGAAAAAATTTAAGGAAGGCAGGGTCGATGTACTTGTTGCAACCGACGTTGCCGCCAGAGGCCTGGATATTTCGGGCGTCACGCATGTTTATAACTATGACATCCCGCAAGATCCGGAAAGCTATGTTCACCGGATTGGGCGGACGGGACGCGCCGGAAAAGAAGGAATGGCCGTTACGTTTGTCAGTCCACGGGAAATGGGCTACTTGCGCATTGTCGAACAGACAACGAAAAAACGGATGCAGCCGATGCGTCCGCCAACCTGGGATGAGGCACTCGAAGGACAGCAGCGCGTTGCGGTGGAAAAACTGGGCGAAACGATTCAGGAAGGCGGTCTGGATGAGTACAAAGCGAGTGCCAAAGATTTATTGACCGAGTACGATGATGCTGTTGAAATCATTGCCGCTGCACTTAAAGTGATTACAAAGGAACCGGACAAAACACCTGTCCATATTACGGAAGAAAGGCCGCTCCCTGCAAAAAGGGACCATTTTGGAGGCGGAGGGCGAGGCAGACGCGGAAAACCGGGCCAGCAACCATACAAAGGACACCGGAAACCGCAGCGCCGCACGAGCAACCGCAGAACTTCCTACTAGACCAAAAGCAGTCAAGTATGGCAGCTTGAAGCTTTTGAAAAATTTATTGTATCTGCCATAATGAACCGCCCTGTGAAATAGGGCGGCCGCACATAAGAGCACGCTCAAAAAGCGTAGGCGATCACCATTTGAAAAAAACAATCGGAGGGCTGGAATCTTCCGGTTGTTTTTTTTGTGACACGATCCAGTTTTACGCCAATACGATCCTAAGACCTGAAAATACGCTCGAGCGCTGCCCAAATACGATCCGAACCCCGAAACCGCTCGAGTTTTGCCCAAAGACCATCCAGAACCTTAAAATACGCTCCGTTTTTGCCCAAATACGATTCGGACCCCGAAATACGCAAATACGATCCGGAAAACCCGAACCCGCTCGAGTTTTGCCCAAATACACTCCGGGTTCATTTTTTGTTTTTCAAGGTGCAAAATGACCCATGACATGGTACGATCATTTCGTGTGTATTGTTTCGAGAATGAGGAGGATTTTATGGTATGAAAATGCCGTCAAAAAGAATATCAAAGCGCGGATTAAAAGTGTGGCGGATCACGGGAGGAATACTTTCCCTTATCGCTTGGGTCATTGCCATCGGTGTGGGAGTGGCGGCTTATCATTTTGATTGGCCTGTGTGGATCGTTATTGTAACCGGACTGCTGGCTCTGGGAGAAACAGTCAGCACGATATGGATCATACCTTCGATCAGATGGAAACGGTGGCGGTATGAGGTAAACGAGCATGAATTGGAACTCCAGCACGGCGTGATTTTTGTTCATCGGACGCTTGTCCCCATGGTCAGGGTCCAGCATGTTGATACGTCACAGGGACCAATTTTAAAAAAATATGACCTTGCGACCGTGTCTATTTCGACTGCCGCGACTACCCACGAAATACCGGCAGTGGATGTGCGGGAAGCGGAAGAATTGCGCCGTCTGATTTCGGCTTTGGCAAGGGTGGCAAAAGATGATGTCTGAACCAAAACGGCTCCATCCAATTACCATTTTTTACGAAATCATCACGACCTTAAAAGAAATGATTGTTCCGTTTATATTATTTGTCGTCATTGGCAGGCCGGGCGGTGACTCCCTTTGGAACAAGGTTCCGCTGCTGATTTTCTTGATTTTAATCGTGGTGACCATCGTTTCCGGAATTGTAAAATGGCTTCGGTTTACATATTGGCTTGAAGATCATGAATTGCGGATTACCCAAGGGCTGTTCGTCAAGAAAAAAAGATACATCCCTTTTGAGCGGATTCAAAGTTTGGATTTATCGGAAAGCATCTTTCATCGTCCTTTCCAGCTTGTAAAAGTAAAGGTGGAAACAGCGGCTTCCAGCGACAACAAGGCGGAGGCGGAACTGACGGCCATTCGCAAAGAAGAGGCCGCCGCTTTGCAAAAAATCATTGCGGATGCCAAGCGGGGAAATAACGAAGAGGTTTTGGAGGAAAAAGTGAATGAAGCGGTCATTTATAAAATAACTGCGCCTCAACTGCTGTTTCTGGCTACTACCTCGGGACGGGCGGGAGTTGTCATTTCCGCTTTTCTGGCTTTTGTCTTCCAATTCGATGATTTTATTCCTTATGAAAAATTATTTAATGAAATGCAGGAGCTCATTCGCTACGGGGTGATGTTTATTTCGGCCATTGTACTTATAGTCCTTGCCATAGCCTGGCTCATTTCCGTATTGATCGCCTTGTTTAAATACAACGATTTTACCGTCAAAAAAGTGGAGAATGATTTGATTATTACGCGCGGGCTGCTGGAAAAAAGAACAACGACCGTTCCGCTGCACCGGATTCAGGCTTTGAAAATTACCGAAAGTCCGATCCGCCAGCCGTTCGGATTCGCGAGCGTAACGCTTGAAAGTGCAGGGGGAACTGCATTGGAACAGGACAGCGCATCGATTGCCCTGCTGCCTGTTGTAAAAAAGAGCCGGATTCCCGATATATTGGGAGAGGCGCTCCCGGAGTTTTCCTTTGTGACCGATTTGAAGCCTGCTCCAAAGAAAGCTTTAAGGCGATATTTATTTATCAAAATGATGATCGCGTTAGCGGCCGCCGTTGCCCTGTCGGTCATATTTTGGCCGTACGGATTACTGGGCGCCATACTCATCGGAGGAGCAGCGGCTTTGGGCTATGCCCAGTACCGCTCTGCCGGCTGGAATATACATGGCCGGCAATTGACGATGCGGTTTCGGACGATTGAACAGCATACGATGCTCATGCAAAAGAATAGAATCCAGGCCCTTGACATGAGCGTAAACTGGTTTCAAGATCGTGCCGGGCTTGCCGGTATGGACGCCAAGGTAAAATCGGGGGAAGTGTTTCAAAGGGCGCATATCCCCCATATGGAACGGGATGAAGCCCAAGAAATATATAGATGGTACAGTCACAGAAATGTTACCAAAAGCGAACCGGTTTGATATGAATCACTAAAGCGCCGATCAAAAAGCCGGCGATCAGGCCGAAAATGTGGGCTGTTATATTGATGCCTGACTGAAAAAACGTCATGATGACCCCAAGGGCGGCCATCGGAAGAATCACTTGCTTGCCCTGCGGGGGCATCGCCCCTTTTTTTAAAAAAATGATGGCCAAATAGATGCCGAAAAGGCCGAAGATCGCCCCGCTTGCTCCAAGATGGGTATAGTACGGGGGGTTCAGCAGGTAAGTGGCAATATTGGCTGCCATTCCGCACGCCAAATACACGAAAATAAACAGCCATTTTCCAAGCGCGCGTTCCAGGGCAGGACCGAATAATACGAGAGAAAAAGAATTGAATAAAACATGGGCGAAACCCGCATGCAGAAAAATGGGGGTTACAAGCCGCCAATACTCGCCCATTCCGATGTATATATTAACCCCCACGAGCGATTCGAAAATCAGCTTGCTGGGGAAAAGCGGAAGCTGGATCGATAGAAAGAGAAATAGGTGAATGGCAACGATTATGGTAACAACCGGGTAAAAATGTATAAACTCTTTAAAAGACTCGGTACGAGCAAACATGAGTGTCTCCTTTCGGGTTTTTCAAAAAAATGAACACGTATGTTGTTTCTCTCATTATATTAAACAAAAATGATTAGTAGAAGGGATGTGCCGCTGTGATCTTTGGAATCGGCCTGGATCTCGTGGAGCTGGACAGAATTGAGCGGCTCAGGCGGAGCCGGCGGCGGTTTCCGCAGAGAATTTTAACGAAAAAAGAACTTGTGCAATATGACGCCTTGCCCGAAAAGCGGAAAACCGAATTCCTTGCGGGAAGGTTCGTGGCAAAGGAGGCGTTTGCGAAAGCATTGGGGACAGGGATCGGAAAAGAAGTGTCTTTTCAAGATATTGAGATAGGCGCGGAGCCGAACGGGAGGCCGTTTTTTGTGAAACCTGCAACAAAAAGGAAATCCCATTTGTCCATTACACACACAAAGAAGTATGCTGCGGCACAGGTCATACTGGAAGATAAAGTGACCTTTTCGGATAGTAAAGCAAGCGTATTGGATAACAATTAGCCTTTTTCGGATAATAAAGCAAGCGTATTGGATAACAATCAGTCTTTTTCGGATAATAAACGTGCGCATTGGTTTACTCATCTCCCTCTTTGAATCATAAACCACGCAATCTGGACAAAAACATTGTTTGTACACTTCGGCAAAGCCTGTTCAGGGATGATCGCTTTTCTTTATCATATTGTCCACGGTTGTCTCATATATTTTTAATGCGTCAGGAGAGACGGGGCAGGGCCCGGAATGATTGCCACGTTATGCGGAACGCTCGCGGAAAAAACGGATGCCGGCCAATGATCCCGGGCTTCCGGCCTCCTCTCTTCTTTTTATGTGGAAATGAGACAACAAAGGGGTTGAAGGAATGAGAAAGGGGCTATGGCTATTTGGAGGATTGTTGCTGGCGATGCTCGTACTTTCGGCCTGCGGAGCAAAATCAAAGGAGGATGTGACGAAAGGGCTGGATAAAAAGGTTGGGGAGTTGAAAGGGTACAAGGCAAAGGCCAAGATGACGCTGGAGGTCGGGAATGAGCCGCAAGTATACGATATAGATGTTTGGCATCATAAGCCGGGAGATTACCGGGTACATTTGAAAAATGCCAAAAAGGAACAGAGCCAGATGATTCTTCGCAATAAAAGCGGAGTCTACGTACTGACTCCTGCGCTAAACAAGAGTTATCGGTTCCAGAGTGATTGGCCGAAAAACAGCAGCCAGGCGTATTTGTATGAGTCGCTAGTCAAGGATGTCTTGGCGGATAAGGATGCGAAGTTCAAATCGACGAAAGAGCATTACATTTTTGAAACAAAAACACGCTACCAAAATCAAAAAATGCTCCCGACCCAGGAAATTACTTTCCACAGAAAGACATTGGAGCCGGTCAGTGTGAGGGTAATGGATACGGATAAAAATCCGGTCGTCACCGTTGAATTTACGAAAGTGGATTTTGATGCAAAGTTCGATGACGATGCGTTTGACACGAAGAAAAACATGACGAGCGCACAGCTTGAAGTTCCGGTTTTAGCTGATTTGAGCACAAAAGAGTTTACGGTGAAGTATGCGCTGGCTGAGATCCCAGGGGTTAAGCTTAGCGAGGAAAAGGCAATCGAAACGGATCGGGGCAAACGTGTGATTTTGACGTATGAAGGTGAAAAGTCATTTACGCTCATACAGGAAAAAGCGGAAGTGGTTCCTACGGCTTCCATGGAAACAGTCGATATGGACGGGGAAATGGTGGATCTCGGGTTTGCTGTCGGAGTGATGAACGACCATTCAATCGTCTGGAGTGAAGACGGAGTGGATTATATGCTTGCGTCCACTGACCTAACCGAAGAAGAGCTGGTGTCGGTTGCCCGTTCCGTTCAGGGAGACACGGTAAAATAAGTATTTACGAAGACAGTCACATTCTTGTGGCTGTTTTCTTATGAAACGGAACGTTTTGGAATGAATTTCCTGCAATGATATTTGAAATTCCCAAAAAATCATTTGACATATGCATGCCCTAATTGAATAATCAATACTGTGAAGTCGATCTGATTTCCTGGGGAGAGTGACTTGTTTGAATGAAAAAATTCAATTTTTCCGTGATACGTGGACGGAGATTGATTTAGATGCTTTGTATGACAATGTTAAGATGATCCGGAATGCGTTGCCTCGGGAAACACACATGTTTGCCGCCGTGAAGGCAAACGCATATGGCCATGGGGCTTTACAGGTTGGGGCAGAAGTTTTGCGGGCAGGGGCTCACGGTTTGGTTGTCGCATTACTCGATGAAGCAATCTGGTTAAGAAATAACGGCATAGAAGCACCGATTCTCGTGCTCGGTGCTATCCGGCCGGGCGACGCCGGAATGGCTGCCCGCCATAATATTGCCGTACCTGTTTTTCAAAGGCACTGGTTGGAGGAAGCCGGCCGGTCGATCAAGGACGGAGACAAATTGAAAGTCCATATAAAATGTGATACTGGCATGGGGCGAATCGGCCTCAGGGGAGCCGGTGAGCTGAAAGAAATTGAAAAAATTGTCTCCAAATCGGACAAGTTTTTATTGGAGGGCATTTTTACACATTTTGCGACTGCAGATCAACTTGAAGAAAGCTATTATCAACAGCAGCTCGCCAAATTTAAACGTCTTGTTGAACAATTGGACACTGTTCCGCCGTACGTGCATGCCGCAAACAGTGCGGCCGCCCTTTGCCATCATGATTCCTTGTTTAACGCCGTGAGAATCGGAATTGCCATTTACGGTCTTTCACCCTCGGATGAAAGACATTTTACCCTTAAAACCCGCCAAATTCTTTCATGGCATACGAAAATCGTTCATGTCAAAGAACTCCAGCGTGGTGAAAGCATCGGATATGGAGCGGGTTACAAGGCCCGGGAAGACGAGTGGATCGGCACAATTCCGGTTGGATATGCGGACGGCTGGCTCAGGAAGCTGGAAGGCCACCCCGTCATTGTTGAAGGCGAATTTGCCCCGATTGTTGGCAGAATTTGTATGGACCAAACGATGATCCGTCTTCCCCGGCATTTTCCGGTCGGAACAGAAGTCACTTTGATCGGCGGCCGGCAGGGCCGGTTTATCTCAGTGGAAGATATTGCCGAAAAGCTTGATACGATCAATTATGAAGTAACATGCTCGATTAATTTTCGTGTTCCGAGGGTGTATAAACGGGGAAAAGAAGCTGTCGAAATCGAAAATCAACTTTCCACGCATTGAATAAAATTTCTGAAGAAAAAAGAAGGAATTCGGCTAAAAAGGGAGAATTTATGTATAAGGAATTCTTTGCCGGGCCGATAATAGAAAAAGAATCCCAAATGTTCTTTGCAGGCTCACTGTTTGATGGTATGATTATAGGTGATTTGAATTAAAAGGCTTGTATTGATGGTGGAGGTGTGGTTTGTGTCTGAATCCAGCGCAACAACTGAAATTATTATTCGTTTACCACAGCAACTCTTGGCGGAGCTGGACGGATTTGTTGAACAGGAAAACGTAAACCGAAACGAATTCATTTACCGTGCTACAAAAATGTATATTCGCGAACGGAAAAAACGCCACATAGTTGAATCAATGAGACGCGGCTACATGGAAATGGCCAAGATCAATCTGGCTATTGCATCGGAGGCTATACAGGCGGAATACGAGGCAGAGCATACTGTCGAACGGCTTGTAAGCGGGGGATGATCTATTGGGCGTTAAGCGGGGCGATGTATATTTCGCCGATTTATCCCCGGTAGTAGGCTCGGAACAAGGGGGAGTCAGGCCGGTGCTTGTGATCCAAAACGATATTGGAAATCGGTTCAGTCCCACAGTGATTGTTGCGGCGATCACTGCACAAATCCAAAAAGCTAAGCTGCCTACGCATGTGGAAATTGATTCAAAGCGTTATGGTTTTGAACGGGATTCAGTCATTCTGCTTGAACAGATCAGAACAATCGACAAGCAGCGTCTAACTGATAAAATTACACATCTGGACGAAGAAATGATGGAAAAGGTAGATGATGCCTTGCAAATCAGTTTGGGCCTCATCTCTTTTTAAAGTATTTAGCTTGTAGAGAAATTAGGTGTCATTATTCTCTACAAGCTTTTTTTATATTGATGTAACAGGATGGGCCCAAGCAAGACAGATTTTATTTTTCAATATAAGGATGCTTTCGCTATAATCATTTTTGTTGCAGAAAACATGCTCAAATACATAGAGTTGATCGGAATCTTCAAAATAGCTGACCGAGCCACGGGCAAAATCACCATTCGGTTTTTACAAGAAAAATATAAATAAATCACAAAACGGCCACGCGTATAACATAAGAATATTTTCCCTTTAGCGTTTAAAGTTGCTGTATTTAAAGCCGACAATTTTAGACATTTTAGGATTTTGTCCAATGAATTCTGTTTCAGTCTTTTTTATCATACTCCAACATCCGTTTCTTCCACAGTGCCGCTTGTTCTTCCTTCCCTTCTTCCCGCTTGTACCCGTTTTACCATCCACTATGGTCACTTCCACTGCTTCATTCGTCCATTCACTGGACGGATTCACCTTTATGGTTCCGGATCCATATCGATTTCCAATTTCATTTTCGAGATTCCAAAATGTTCATAAACTGTTATCCATCTGAAACCTCTCCCCATTGAAATGGGGAGGTTCCGTGAGCCTAAAGGGTCACGGTTCCGTTCCATTGCGACAAATCGCAATGGCGTGTGTGTACTTTGTGCTTTTCCCTTCCGGATAAGATTCTGGCTGCCTATTTCAAGGCGTTTTTTTAATATATGAACTTGAAAAATCTCCGTTTTAAGGAATAGTTCTACGACGCCATATTTACTTGGACCTCCGAACATAAGTTCTGTATTAATAATATAATATTTAAAAAATAAAAGCAAGGGCCGATTTCTTTTTTTAACCTATGTTTCTGGCATTCATCCCGACATTGAAATACCGGGCCTTCTGCCAGTCGTTCGAAAATTGTCCAATAAATAACTGGATCATGCCACGGCGGCCATATCAATCAATAAAGTCATCCTTGTTTTGCTATAATTTATATTGAAATATGTGCCCTTTTCTTATTAAAAATGGCTGGGAAATCGATTCGTTCATTCCTTTCAAAAGGATTTGACCATAATGGATTAGTCGGAAAAGTCATACCCGGCACGACAGCCAAGTTGTCTGGCTCGTCTTTTACGCCTTCCAAACACTCCATGATGTAAAAATACGCAGAAATGAAATTGCGTTTGGCTACTGATTATTATTGGAAATATTTGTAAAATATTATGGTGATAAATTGTTTTTTTGGGCCTGATATTGTTAAAATAGGGTTATTGATACCATTGAAGCTAAGGAGCTGTACGAATAGGAGGAAATTCGGGTGAATATGGAAGTCGCCAATTTTTTTAAAAAGCATGAGGACGAATTGCTGGAAGACTGGGTCGTGGAAATGAAGCAGCTCGGCAATGATGGGCCCTTAAATGTTATTTCGGAAGAAAAATTTGAAAGCATGAGCAGGGAGTTTTTCGAAATTGCCGTTTCCAATATCGTAGATTCAGAGAATCATTACGAAATGAAAGTCGAAAGATTTACGGAACAAGTTGTCAGGATTGGCTGGCCGCTTACCTTTTTAATATCCGGCCTGCAAGTAATGAAGTCCCTTATCTTTGACTGGATGAGGAAAAAAAATAACTATGGGGCCGATGATCTGGCGAAGCTGTTTCATGAGATAGAAAATTGGATATCCCCATTGAGCAGTCAAATCGTCGAATCATATTCCAATAGTTGGGAGAAAACAGTTTTTTTGCAAAAAGTGGCGCTTCAGGAGTTGTCCGCTCCATTAATACCCGTATTCGAAAAAATTTCCGTTATGCCGCTCGTGGGAACCATTGACACGGAAAGGGCGAAGCTGATCATGGAAAATTTGCTTTGGGGTGTTGTCAAGCATCGGGCGGATGTTGTTCTGATTGATATCACCGGGGTTCCTGTCGTCGATACGATGGTGGCCCATCATATCATTCAGGCGGCGGATGCGGTCAGGCTTGTAGGTTCAAAATGCATGATCGTGGGAATTCGTCCGGAAATCGCCCAGACAATGGTTAATCTCGGCATTCACTTGAATCAGATTACGACGACTAGCACGTTACAAAAAGGGATAGAGAAAGCACTGGCCTTTACGAATAGAAAAATTGTGGTACTTGAGGAGGGTGCTGAGTGAGAATACCAATCTTAAAACTTCGTGATTGTTTACTGGTTTCCATTCAATGGGAACTCGATGACCAGACAGCTCTGCAGTTCCAGGAAGACCTTCTAAATAAAATTCACGCGACCAATGCCAGAGGAGTCGTGATTGATATTACTTCCCTTGACATGATTGATTCTTTTATTGCCAAAGTGTTGGGCGATGTGATGGAAATGTCGAAGCTAATGGGAGCCAAAGTAGTCATTACGGGAATACAGCCCGCCGTTGCCATTACGCTGATCGAATTGGGTATTCGCATGGAAGATGTGACTACAGCTCTGGACTTGGAAAATGGCTTGGATAAATTACAACAGGAACTGGGGGATTAGCCTATGGAGCTGCAGTCCTTTGTAACAATATCAAATGAATGGGACATCGTAGCAGTTCGCCAATTAGGCAGAAATGCAGCAAAGGAACTGGGCTTTGGGGTAGTTGACCAGGCAAGAATAACTACTGCAATCAGCGAATTGGCTCGGAACATTTTTTTATATGCCGGTGAAGGGAAAATATGGATAGAAAAAGAAATATTGGATGAAAAAAAAGGAATTAAAATTATTGCGCAAGATCAAGGACCCGGGATTGAAGATATTCGCAAAGTAATGCAGGACGGATATTCCACTTCGGGGGGATTGGGAGCGGGTCTTCCAGGTGTCAAAAGGCTGATGGATGATTTTAATATAGAGTCCAAACCGGGGAAAGGCACATTGGTAACAGCGGTGAAGTGGCTCCGGTAAAGGGAGTGATTCGTAATGGGGTTTTGGAAGACGAACGTACCAAAGTACAAGGATATTATCCGCAAATATATAATCGATAAAGATGAAAATGTTCTATACCAAGCGCAAAAACTGAGCCGAAAATTAATTGAACATCAAATTGCGCCGGAGGAAGTCATTAGTCTCCACAAATCAATTATGATGGAAGGAAATTACCCCGCAGGAAAAATCATTGATTCATTTGACGTACTTCTGGAAGTCATGATGGGCTACGGGCTCGCATACAGGGAGCATCAAAGCCTCAGAACAGAGCAGCTTGCATTGAGGAACGAAATTGAAGTAGCGGCAAGTATGCAGGAAACGTTGCTCAGGACCTCCATTCCGTCGGTATCCGGGGTGGATATTGGGGCGATCAGTGTGCCGGCAAGAAAAATGAATGGAGATTATTTTCACTTTGTTTCGGACGAAGACTACCGCGTCGGAATTGCTATTGCTGATGTTATTGGAAAAGGGATACCTGCAGCCCTGTCGATGTCGATGATCAAATACGCGATGGACAGCCTGCCGGAAGAAGATTACAGCCCCGGCTCCGTGTTGAAAAGTCTAAACCGGGTAGTGGAGCAAAACGTTGATCCCAGCATGTTTATAACGATGTGCTACGGCACTTATGATGCAAAGACACATCAATTCTGCTATGCCACCGCGGGACATGAACCGGGATTTTTTTATAAGGCAAAAAACAAAGAGTACATAGATTTCTGCGGAAGAGGATTGTTGCTGGGGATTAATAAAAATACAGAATATAAAGAATACGAAGTCCGAATAGAACTGGGGGATATGATTATTCTCATGTCCGATGGCGTAACTGAATGCCGGACAGACGACGGTTTTATTGAAAGGGATGACCTTACAAGTTACATCGACCAATATATTCATCTTCCGGCCCAGGAAATCGTAAACAATGTTTACAAAGATTTGGAAAGACTGCAGGATTTTGAGTTGCGGGATGACTTTACGTTAATCATCTTAAAAAGAATAAATTAAAACAAGTTTATTTTTCTAAAATGAGGGTAAGTGTAAAGAGCAACAATTCAGCAAATGTATAGGGGTGGGTACTTGTGAATGTTTCTATAAAAATGACAGAAAACGACAACGCAGTTCACGTGTCTTTGTCTGGGGAAATTGATGCCTATACGGCTCCGAAAGTCCGGGACGAATTGATGAAGCATGCCAACAAAAAGGGGATGCAATTGGTCGTTGATCTGTCGGAAGTTACATATATGGACAGTACGGGACTTGGGGTGTTTGTTGGACTATTTAAACAGCTTCGTACAAACGAGGGAGATTTAACGTTAACCGGAATGTCGGAAAGATTGCAGAGATTGTTTGACATTACCGGACTGGCAGATGTGATGGACATCAATACCGAGGTAGAGGGTGGAGTGTAAATGGAGGCAGCTTTTGATTATATTGAGATGAAGGTTCCAGCCAAGCCGGAGTATGTTGGTGTCATACGTTTAACCCTTTCGGGAATTGCAAGCCGAATGGGCTTTTCGTATGAAGCGATTGAAGATATTAAAATAGCCACGAGTGAAGCGGCCACCAACGCTGTCCAGCATGCTTACCGGACAGAAGAGGGCGGAGAGGTCGTGATTGGCTTCGTCCTTTACGATAACCGTTTGGAAGTCATGGTATCAGATTCCGGAAAAAGCTTTGATATGAAAGAGACGCGTGCAGAAACAGGTCCGTATTCCAATAGAGATCAAGTGGAATTTTTGCGTGAAGGAGGCTTGGGTCTGTATTTAATCGAGAGCCTGATGGATGAAGTGAATGTACAGCTGAATAAAGGCGTCAGCGTGTTTATGACAAAATATCTCGAAAGGGAGCAGGTGGAGATGGATGTCGAAAAAATCTCAACCTGATAGTACCAAAAATGAAGTAAATGAATGGATCAAGGCGTTTCAGCTCCATGAAGACCAGGAAGCCCAGAACAAGCTTGTCCTGCATTATAAAAATCTCGTGGAATCCATCGCCAGGAAATATTCCAAAGGCAAGTCCCATCATGAAGATATTTTCCAAGTGGGAATCATCGGGCTTTTGGGGGCAATACGCCGATATAATGAATCGTACGGAAAGTCTTTCGAAGCTTTTGCCATTCCGACGATCATCGGAGAGATCAAACGATTTTTGCGGGACAAGACTTGGAGTGTCCATGTACCCCGTCGGATTAAAGAGCTAGGTCCCAAAATCAAGACGACTGTCGAAGAATTAACGAACAAACTGCAGCGTTCCCCGCAAATTCATGAAATTGCCGAACATTTGGAAGTGACGGAGGAAGAAGTATTGGAAGCAATGGAAATGGGGAAAAGCTACCAGGCGCTGTCAGTCGATCATTCTATCGAAGCGGATGCGGATGGAAGCACCGTTACGCTGCTTGATATTATCGGTAATGTGGACGACGGGTATGAAAGGGTCAACCAGAAGCTTGTTGTTGAAAAAGTTTTGCATGTGTTGACTGAAAGGGAAAGGAAAATTATTCAATATACGTACTTGGAAAACTTAAGCCAAAAGGAAACCGGTGAGCGGTTGAAAATATCCCAAATGCACGTATCCCGCCTGCAAAGGCGAGCCATTAAAAAGCTTCAAGAAGCCATTTTTGCAGAACCAATCGATACGGAGAAATCAACCTTATGATCCACTTCAAACATGAACAGTTGGAGGCATATGCCTTCCAAATGGCAAAGGAAGGCAACCATTATTGCGGTGACAGTTTTTATATGACAGCGAGCGATGACTATTTTCTTTGTGTCCTTGCGGACGGGCTGGGAAGCGGAGAATATGCGTACGAGTCTTCCCGGGCAGTTACTTCGGTCGTGCAGTCAAATCCCGAAGAAGACGTGCATACATTAATGGAATTCAGCAATCGGGTATTGCTGAATAAAAGGGGGGCGGCAGTCGCCATTTTAAAGGTCGACTTTGCCCACCAAATGTTTGAATATAGCTGCGTCGGAAATATTCGTTTTTATGCATACACGCAGACAGGCAATTTCATTTATCCCATGCCCGTAACCGGGTATATGTCAGGAAGGCCGCAAAAAATTAAAACGCAGTCTTTTTCATATGAACCACAATCGAGGTTTCTCATCCATTCTGACGGATTTGCGCAATTACAGTCAAAAAAGCTTTTGAATGCTTATGCATCGATGTCAACTCTTGCAAATAAGTTGAAATCATCCCAAGCAAGCAAAACAGATGATGTTACATTTATTGTAGGCAACCTGCTTTGATGAGCGGGTTTTTATTTTTGCCTCGGCCCGTATCCAAAATGAAGGGTTCTTGGGGAGTTGCTTTTTCAGTAAGTATTATGACAAAATCGTATCATTCGAATAAGTTGGCGAGATGCATTTAAACAGGGTAGAATAAAGTGATCTTACTGAAGCGGGGGGTACAAATGACAGTAACTGAACAAAAAAATGAAAATCTGCTCGTCCAAAAACTGGCGGGAAGCCTCAAGCTTTCCAAAAAGCATGTAGCCAGTGTTATCCAATTGCTTGAAGAGGGAAATACCGTTCCGTTTATTGCCCGCTACCGAAAAGAAATGACCGGGGCACTTGATGAAGTTCAAATAAAAGATATTATGGAAGGCTGGCATTACATACAGAATTTGGAACAACGGAAAGAGGACGTCATCCGGCTGATTGATGAGCAAGGAAAATTGACGGAGGAATTAAGGCAGCAAATTGTCCGCGCAGACAAGCTGCAAACTGTTGAAGATCTATACCGCCCTTATAGACAAAAACGCCGTACAAAAGCTACAGTCGCAAAGGAAAGGGGGCTTGAGCCGCTTGCTGATTGGATGTGGAGTTTTCCAACGGAAGGAAATCTTGAGGAAGAAGCCGCGAAGTATATCAACCCCGAAAAAGGGGTGGAAGATGCGGCCGCAGCGATTCAAGGTGCGAAAGATATTTTAGCCGAAAGAGTATCAGACGATGCTGCTGTCCGCCAATGGGTGCGGAAAGAGACATTCCAATCGGGGCTTGTCATTTCATCCGTCAAAAATGAAGGCAAAGACGAAAAATCCGTGTATGAAATGTACTATGAATATGAAGAACCTGTAAAAAAAATTGTTCCTCACCGGATTCTTGCATTAAACCGCGGGGAAAAAGAGGATGTATTACGGGTTTCCATCAAGCCCAATACGGAAAAAGTCATTGATTATTTAAAAAGAACCTTTATAAAAAATGCCGCTTCCATCGTTGCCGGGGAAGTGGAAGAAAGTATCGAAGACAGCTACAAGCGCTTGATTGAGCCGGCGATTGAACGCGAAATCAGAAATGAATTAACCGAAAAAGCGGAAGATCGGGCGATTCATATTTTTTCGGAAAACCTGAGAAAACTGTTGCTGCAGCCTCCTTTAAAAGGAAAAGTTGTGCTTGGTGTCGATCCCGCCTACCGGACAGGTTGTAAACTGGCTGTCGTTGATGAAACCGGGAAGGTGCTTCATATAGATGTCATTTACCCTCATCCACCAAATCCCAAGCCGGACGCAGCGAAAGAAAAAATGGGCGGGGTCCTGAAAAAATTCAACATCGAAATTATCGCGATCGGAAACGGGACGGCTTCCCAGGAAACCGAGCAATTTACTGCCAACTTATTAAAGGAATTAAACTTGGATGCAAGCTATATAATTGTCAATGAAGCCGGGGCAAGCGTCTACTCCGCATCCGATCTTGCGAGGGAAGAGTTTCCGGATCTGCAAGTTGAAGAAAGAAGCGCCGTTTCCATTGCCCGCAGGCTCCAGGATCCGCTTGCCGAACTCGTTAAAATCGATCCGAAATCTGTCGGTGTCGGCCAATACCAGCATGACGTTTCGCAAAAGAAATTAAATGAACAGCTTGCCTTTGTTGTCGAAACAGCAGTAAATCAGGTCGGTGTCAATGTAAATACAGCATCGTCATCATTGCTGCAATATGTTTCAGGATTAAGCAAAACGGTCGCAAATAATATCGTGAAGCACCGTGAGGAAAATGGCAAATTTACGAGCAGGGCCGAGCTCCAGCATATCCCCCGCCTCGGAGCGAAAACATATGAACAGGCGATCGGGTTTATGAGGATTTTGGATGGGGAAGAGCCGCTTGATTCGACTCCAATCCACCCGGAAAGCTATCCGGAAGTAAAACAACTGCTATCATCGATCGGTTTTACAACGGCGGATCTTGGTTCGGAAAAGCTGATTGAAGCGCTGAAGAATGTATCAGTCGAGGAAACTGCGAAAGAACTCGGTCTTGGGGGGTTGACACTTCGCGATATTATCGATTCTTTAATGAAGCCCGGCCGCGACTTGCGGGATGAATTGCCAAAACCGATTTTAAAGACAGATCTTTTAAAGCTTGAAGATTTGACGCCAGGCATGGTACTTCAAGGAACAGTGAGAAACGTCGTTGACTTTGGCGCCTTTGTTGATGTTGGCGTAAAAGAGGACGGACTTGTCCATATTTCGAAGCTGAGTGACCGGTTTGTCAAACATCCGCTCGATGTTGTTTCTCTTGGGGATATCGTCACGGTTTGGGTTGAAAAAGTGGATGTGCAAAAGGGAAGATTATCCCTTACAATGAAAAAGCCTTAAAGAACAGAAAGGAAACACTGCCTATTATGAGCAGTGTTTCTTTCTGTAAAAAAACCAACATTGATTAAGAAGTTTAATTTGATACCGGTCTTTTTTTAAAAAAGCCTTTTGCATTTGATTTTGAAGCCAGCCAGGCATTTTTTCGTATCCTCCCGAGTGAGAGTTTTGGTATCATTAGGTTATGATAAAAAAGGTTATCCCGTGCGTAAGGGGGAAAGGCATGACAGACGAACAACTGCAATCATTGACAGAAAAAATTTCATTGGAATTTTTTCAAAAACCATTTAAACATAAAGCCGTTTTCAATCCGCGTTTGAGGACATCGGGCGGCCGCTATTTACTTGCGAACCATTATATAGAAATCAACAGAAAATATTATGAAGAGCACGGACTGGAAGAGCTGAAAGGCATCATCAAGCACGAATTGTGTCACTATCATCTCCATCTTGAAGGAAAAGGATATAAGCACCGCGACCGGGAATTTCGGGAACTGCTGAACAAAGTGGGAGCTCCGAGACATTGTTCACCGCTTTCCGAAAAGAAAAATTTAACCAGGCGGATATATGAATGTACGCGATGTGGACATATTTATACCCGGCAGCGCAGGGTGAACACGAACCGCTATTTTTGTGGAAAATGCAAAGGAAAACTTTTTGAAAAGTAACAAGGAAAAAATGCCGTTTTTCCCTTGACAGGTTATCAATGACTGATTATAATCGTAAGAGCCATTCAAGATAAGCTGTACAGAATGGCCATTACTTTTACGGGGAAGTACTCAAGAGGCTGAAGAGGCGCCCCTGCTAAGGGCGTAGGTCGCGTAAGCGGCGCGAGGGTTCAAATCCCTCCTTCTCCGCCATTTTTTTATGTCGGCCCCTTGGTCAAGCGGTTAAGACACCGCCCTTTCACGGCGGTAACACGGGTTCGAATCCCGTAGGGGTCATACGAAAATGCCGAAGCGCCTGTTCATTGACGTACAGACTGGAGTAATTGAAGCCCCTGTTCATCGACGTACAGACTGGAGCAATTGATGAGATAAAGGAAACACGGCGACGAGAAGGAGCCAATGTTGACTTATTGCCAGTCGATAAGCGCTGAAGCTGGGATAAACAGAAGCAATATCAGGTCCCGTAGTGTAGCGGTTAACATGCCTGCCTGTCACGCAGGAGATCGCGGGTTCGATTCCCGTCGGGACCGCCATTTGAAAAAAAGTGATTGACATAATCCGTGATGTTTTGTATAATAATAATCTTGAACAACAATCGATGGGCTATAGCCAAGCGGTAAGGCAACGGACTTTGACTCCGTGATTCGCTGGTTCGAATCCAGCTAGCCCAGCCAAATAAGAGCCATTAGCTCAGTTGGTAGAGCATCTGACTTTTAATCAGAGGGTCGCAGGTTCGAATCCTGCATGGCTCATTGATCTTTCCTGGAAAGATCTTCTGGTAAAAATATTGATTGACACTTTGTTGATAGTATGATATGATATTACTTGTCTTTGAAAGAGCGGTCGTGGCGGAATCGGCAGACGCGCTAGGTTGAGGGCCTAGTGGTAGCAATACCGTGGAGGTTCAAGTCCTCTCGACCGCACCAAAATTTGCGCCCGTAGCTCAATTGGATAGAGCGTTTGACTACGGATCAAAAGGTTAGGGGTTCGACTCCTCTCGGGCGCGCCACGTATTTCTGCCAATCTATGAAACGGGAAGTGGCTCAGCTTGGTAGAGCACTTGGTTTGGGACCAAGGGGTCGCAGGTTCAAATCCTGTCTTCCCGACCATTGGACAGAGAACATGCGGGTGTAGTTTAGTGGTAAAACTACAGCCTTCCAAGCTGTTGTCGTGGGTTCGATTCCCATCACCCGCTCCAATTGTTGTTTGCTCTTTGAAAACTGAACGAAACGAAACGTCAATAATCATTAATTTGTCAGCTTGAATATGAGCTAAGCAAACTTTTACATGAGAGTTTGATCCTGGCTCAGGACGAACGCTGGCGGCGTGCCTAATACATGCAAGTCGAGCGGACAGAAGAGGAGCTTGCTCCTTGGAAGTCAGCGGCGGACGGGTGAGTAACACGTGGGCAACCTGCCTGTAAGACCGGGATAACTTGCGGAAACGTGAGCTAATACCGGATAATTTCTTTCTTCGCATGAAGGAAGGTTAAAAGACGGTTATGCTGTCACTTACAGATGGGCCCGCGGCGCATTAGCTAGTTGGTGGGGTAACGGCCTACCAAGGCGACGATGCGTAGCCGACCTGAGAGGGTGATCGGCCACACTGGGACTGAGACACGGCCCAGACTCCTACGGGAGGCAGCAGTAGGGAATCTTCCGCAATGGACGCAAGTCTGACGGAGCAACGCCGCGTGAGTGAAGAAGGCCTTCGGGTCGTAAAACTCTGTTATCAGGGAAGAATCCGTTCCGGAGTAACTGCCGGTGCGTTGACGGTACCTGACCAGAAAGCCACGGCTAACTACGTGCCAGCAGCCGCGGTAATA
>NZ_JBFEGN010000169.1:0-3084 GCF_047228825.1 Siminovitchia jepli | reverse complement strand
TCAGTGCATGCGGATCCAATAACGCGTCTAAAGGTGGAGGGAAAGCGAAAAGCGACAAAGGCACCCTTGAACGAATCAAGGAAGAAGGAAAGGTGAAGCTTGGCGTCGCCAATGAAAAGCCGTACGGCTATTTGGACGGCAATGAAGTCACCGGTGTTGCGCCTGAAATTACAAAAGCCGTTTTTAAAGAGATGGGTGTAGATGTAGTGGAAGGGGAGGTAACGGAGTTCGGTTCCCTCATTCCTGCTCTGAAAGCAGGCCGGTTTGATGTCATTACAGCCGGAATGGATATTCGTCCGGAACGCTGCTCGGAAGCGGCGTTTGGCGATGTGGAGATCCGGTACGGGGAAGGGATGGCCGTTCAAAAAGGCAATCCGAAAAATTTGCACAGCTATGAAGATATTGCTGCCAACCCGGATGTAAAGGTGTCGATCATGGCGGGGGCAAACCAATTTGATTTCCTGAAAAAGCTTGGCGTGGATGAAAGCCAAATTGAAACGGCTGACAGTATTTCTTCCAATATTGCTGCCGTTTCATCCGGGCGTGTCGATGCGACGGTTATGACGGAGGCAACGCTGCGTGAAGCGGTCGCTTCAGCGGATCAGTCGAAGGTCGAAGAGGTCAAGCCTTTTACACAGCCGGTCATTGACGGGGAGAGCGTTATGAGCTACGGCGCTGCCGTTTTCCGCACGGAGGACAAGGAGCTGCGGGAAGCATACAACGCAGAGCTGAAAAAACTGATAGATTCAGGAAAGGTTTTGGAGATTTACCAAAAATTTGGATTTGATGAAGACAATCTTCCGGATGATGTAACGACGGAAGACCGCTGCGCCCAATAATCTTACAGATAGCTGACGCAACAAATGATATTCAATTGTCTGATTGCAGGGGTCGTTATCAGGACAGCCCCTTTTTAAAAGAAAAACAAGGGGGATGAAGAACGATAGACACTTATATACAATTTCTTCCAGATCTGCTGCAAGGAGCGAAAGTCACCATTCAGGTGCTGCTTTTATCGGCCGTTTTCGCTTTCTTGCTTGCCTTTCTCTTCGGTTTGGGAAGGGTGTCGCGCTTTTGGGCCGTCCGGTTTTTCACGGGGGCTTTGGTCGAGCTTTTCCGCGGCACCTCCCTGCTTGTACAAATGTTCTTTTTCTTCTTTGCCCTCCCGGCCTTCGGGGTGGAGCTGTCCCCGTTTGCAGCAGGTGTGATTGCCTTAAGCCTGAACTACGGGGCTTATGCCTCGGAAATTGTCCGGGGAGCGATTTTGGCCATTCCCGCCGGGCAGACAGAAGCGGGCATCGCCCTGAATATGACCCGCTGGCAGCGGATGCGGCTTGTCATTTTGCCGCAGGCGTTTAAAATCATGCTGCCGGGATTCGGGAACATTTCCATTGAACTCCTGAAAGGAACGTCGCTTGTGTCGCTTGTGACCCTGGCTGACCTGACCTTCCACGGAAGGATGCTGAAAGACAATTACACGGGGGAACAGGTGGAAATCTTTACGCTTCTTCTCCTGCTCTATTTTGTCATTGCCTTGCCGCTCATATTCGGCGCACGCTGGCTTGAAAAGCGCGCCGCGAAGGGGGTGGCGTCCGGATGACGTGGGACTGGGGATTTGCAATCGAGATTTTTCCGAGAATTTTCAAGGCGATGTGGATTACGCTTGGCGCCACTGTCGCTGCTTATGCGATTGCGCTCACGCTAGGCCTCGTGCTGACACTGCTTCGCCGGGCGAAGATCAAGCCAATCAAGTGGCTGGCGGTCGGCTTCATTGAATTCGTCCGGAGCACGCCGCCGCTCGTCCAGCTGTTCTTTCTGTTTTATGCCCTGCCGGAAATTCCGTACATCGGCTTTTCGATGAGCCCGTTTTTGACGGGTGCTTTGGGGCTTGGCATCCATTACAGCACGTATGTGTCGGAGATTTACCGCTCCGGAATTGAAGCGGTGCCGAAAAGCCAGTGGGAGGCCAGCACGGCGCTGAACTTCTCCCGCGTCCAGACGTGGGTGAAAGTGATATTGCCGCAGGCGATCCCGCCGGTGATTCCGATGCTCGGGAATTATTTGATTGTGCTGTTTAAGGAAACGCCGCTGCTTTCTGCCATATTGGTAGTAGAGATGCTGCAGACGGCAAAAATCATCGGGTCTGAAACGTGGCGCTACCTGGAGCCGATCACGATTGTCGGACTGCTGTTCCTGCTCTTGAGTTACCCGTCGTCCCTGCTTGTGCAGCAGGTGGAGAAAAAGCTGAAAAGGGCAGGCGGCAAACGCCATGCCACGAAAGGAGTGAGCCTGTAAATGGCTGTATTGAAAAAAGCCGTTGGGGAAGACCCGGCCCGGGAATCCATCCCGGACCATCCGGCGGAACGTCCGATGGTTTCTTATCGGGACATCCGCAAATCGTTCGGTGAAACGGAAGTACTAAAGGGCATTGATCTTGATATCAAGCCGGGGGAAAAGATCACGATCATCGGCCCGAGCGGTTCGGGCAAAACAACGATCATCCGGATGCTCATGACGCTGGAGGAACCAACATCAGGACTGATTGAAGTGGACGGGGAACCGCTTTGGCATAAGGAAGTGAACGGCAGGCTTGTGCCTGCCGATGAGAAGCATTTGCGCAAGGTGCGCGGAAAAATCGGGATGGTGTT
Organism: Siminovitchia jepli; assembly: GCF_047228825.1. Lineage (NCBI taxonomy): Bacteria > Bacillati > Bacillota > Bacilli > Caryophanales > Bacillaceae > Siminovitchia > Siminovitchia jepli. The sequence continues at coordinate 436 of NZ_JBFEGN010000169.1, read as the reverse complement.
TCAACAATACAACCTCTTTCCGCATATGACGATATTAAGAAACGTCACCGAGGCGCCGGTCCATGTACTGGGCATGCCGAAGCAAGAGGCAGTGGAGCGGGCGCTTGAAATGCTGGAAAAGGTCGGATTGAAAGACCATGTCGACAAATACCCGGCCCAGCTGTCCGGGGGCCAGCAGCAGCGTGTGGCCATCGCCCGGGCGCTCGTCATGCAGCCGAAGGTAATGCTCTTTGATGAAGTGACATCAGCCCTTGACCCGGAGCTCGTCGGGGAAGTGTTGAGGACCATCAAGGACATTGCGGAAACGAGCAATATGACGATGATTCTCGTCACGCACGAAATGGACTTTGCCCGTGAAATATCCGACCGGGTTGTCTTTATCGACCAGGGGAACATTGTCGAGCAGGGGCCGCCGGAAGAAGTGCTGGAAAATCCG
>NZ_JBFEGN010000168.1:0-3106 GCF_047228825.1 Siminovitchia jepli | reverse complement strand
TCTGGAAATTAGGGTATAGCCGGTTAGCTTAGTATTGCTTTTTTTAGCAGTTCGTTAGTTATATTTTCAGGGTAGAGGTAACAATGAAAAAGGAGAACCAGGTGAGCTAAAAAAAGCTTTTACTCCCAGAGTCATCAACCATTTAAATATAGAAAAAAAATATATCGATCGAATCAAATGGGGCTTATATAATGTTGTAAACGGCAGTAATCCATACGGAACAGGAAAGAAACTTTCCGATTCACCATTTAAAGTCTCCGGTAAGACCGGAACTGCCCAAGCTTTTTATAGTGGGCCCATTCAATCGGCAAATATGACTGCTGTCTGGAATTTGACTTTCGTAGGCTATGCCCCGTCGGATAATCCGCAAATTGCGATTGCTGTTGCTTTGCCTTTTATGGATACAGATAAAGAAGATGCCATACTGGATATCCCCAAAAAAGTATTTGCTGCTTATTTTTCACTGAACTCATGATGTCCGGAATTGTGTACCCGGAAATACAGCAACCATCTTCATCACTTTGATAGATGGTTGCTAAAGATCTTTAAACACCATCGTTTTTTCATTTCAGAATGCGAATGTGCAGGCTTCATCAATATTTTTAATAAAAAATTCTTGTTCTTCATCTACACCTAAAACCAGTTGTTTATCAAGTACTATTTTCATCGGGAAAATGTTGGATCTCTTTTCCGAGAACAGCCATCTTCTACCTGTGCCCGTTAAAAGAATAAAAACGCCATTATTATTTTCTTGCATAAAACTTAAAGAAGAATTCGTAATGGGTTCATTGTCACTTTCAAACATGTTTATTTCTTTAAATTGCTCGCCGACTGTTGGAGCATCTTTTACAATTAAGCCAATTTCACTGATGTTCAAAATGTTATTGACTGAAAATGGCGATTCGCTACTTGGATTCACATTATATCGAGCAATGAGTTCTACAATATTTCCTGCCGGGTCTTCAAAATAGCAAGCATGTGCAGGCCAAAATGAAAAAAATGCCTCGTCTTCTCCGTCTTCTGATAAAAGTGTTGTTTTTTCTTGCAACCATGCCTTTGCTTCTTGAAATTGATTGGATGGAATATTCAATGCAAAATGATAATATGGTTCCCCAGCTGCATTTTCATTCGTAAATTCTAAAATGCTTGTTCCTGCTTGAATTTGAAAACTGTTTGGACTTTCACCGCAAAGAGAAAAACCTAAATATTGCGTATAAAATTCTTTCATTTTTTCTAATTGATCTGTTTGTAATGTCAATAACTTTATTTCCATCGACAATATCCTCCATAATTAACGTTCTATATTTCAATTATAATTTCTAGCTCGCTGGGCATTGAGCTTTATGTAAACCTTTGACCCATTATTTCATCCATATAAATTGAATAAGATCTTTGTATGAAGAATTTCTGCCCTTTTTATCCAAATATCGAAATATTTATACTTTTATTCTACAATCATATAATAAAGGATGGCTGAAAGCCAAATCACTTTATCTTTATAAATGTTATTAACATTGACTTTTAGGAACGAGATGTAAAAATCTTTCTGTTATGTTAATTTGATAACAAATATTTGTGGGAGGGTATCTGAAAAAGCCCGATGGCTATGGCCCGGTTCGAAATTTTTATGAACGAAAGTATGGCAATAACACTTTTTCTGAGTTCTTAGCATTTCTATGACACGAGTATGGAAGGAGGACTTAACGTTGTGTAGATATCTTCATGTATATGCACCGCATATGCCGCATCACGAGTCATTTATAGTGGGGAATAAAAAAGCATTATTGGAATTAAGAAGAATGATTGATATAGCTTTAAATGAGGAAGAAGCTCAGGGCGACTTTGTCTCATCTGATGGAGAAGGTTATGAAACGTTTGTAATTAAAGTGTCTGATGACAAAATGAAATTATTTGAATCTATTGAAATGCCTTATACAGAACAATACGGAGAAGTGAATAATCATATGTATTTTGTAAATAATATAAAAGGCCTTAAAGAACCTTATTCTCCAGTAGTATTATTAAAAAATAAAGATCGTTCATAAAATATGAGCGATCTTTATTTTGTGTGTTTAGAATAAGTGACTTTTGACTCGCGTTTACTCTCACTTTTGGAGAGAAACTCCCGAGATTATGCGTATACTCTCGACTTTTGGAGAGAAATTCCCGAGATTATGCGTATACTCTCGACTTTTGGAGAGAAACTCCCAAGATTATGCGTATACTCTCGACTTCTGCAGAAAAACTCCCGAAATTATGTGTATACTCCCGACTTTTGGAGGGAAACTCCCGAGATTTTCCGTATACTCCCGACTTTTGCAGAGAAACTTAACCATCGCACCCCATTAGAACAGTGAAGAAAGTCACTGCTGCCTGCTCATAATTATCGACTCTGAAACGCAACTTTCAATCCTAGTCCTATATAAATTGCTCCAACAAACTTGCCGCTCAAGCGACTTATCCAAGAAATTTTTTTGACCACTCCCGCCAGTAAACGTACGCCTACTGCAATTAGCGTCGTATAGATCGCACTAAGTAGAACAAATACTAAACCAAGCACCAAGAACTGAAAAAACGTTGAACCTTGCTCCGGATGTACAAATTGAGGCAAAAATGACAGAAAAAACAATGCTGTTTTGGGATTTAAAACTTCAATTAAAACTGCTTGGGTATAAGATTTTATTGACGTTGCGGGAGAGACGTTTGGCAGTTTTGGGTCTGAAGGCTTTTCCATAATCGCTCGAAGCCCCAGGTAAAACAGGTATGCGACTCCTGCAAACTTTACAATATTGAAAGCTAGTGCTGAAGTCATTAAGATCGCGGAAAGCCCAATTGTTGCAAATAAGGTATGAATTAAATCACCAGTTGCGATACCAAGCCCAGCCATTATTCCACCTTTACGTCCACTTTGAACTGTACGAGAAGCAACAAGAAGAACAGCGGGGCCAGGTATCAAAAATAGGCCTATAACAATCACCACAAACATACTTAATGTTGAGAAAGTAATCATATTCAGTCCCTCCAATTTGTATAATAGTCTCTCGGCATTCGCCGAGTTAGATGGGTCAAAGGATCTCTTGACCCAACTGTTTGATTCCCCTCCTAC
>NZ_JBFEGN010000167.1:0-3208 GCF_047228825.1 Siminovitchia jepli | reverse complement strand
TTTGTGCTTTTCGTTTTTGGGCTTTTTGCCAAGGAAGTGTTTTCCCATATTCTTGACGGTGCGCTCCGCACCGGTTTTGCTGACATCATATGCCTCTCGGATTTCTTTTCGCCATATTTACCTGGACTTTCGAACATACATTCTATATTAATGATACAATATTTAAAAAATAACAAGAGCCGATTTCTTTTTTTAACCTATGTTTCTGGCATTCATCCCGGCATTGAAATACCGGGCCTTCTGCCAGTCGTTCGTAAAAAGAAACCCCTATCCAGTCATTGAACTGTCCGTTCAGTGAAATGGAAGGGGTTGATTATTTATCTGTTCAGCAAGCTGCCCACGTAACGGAGAAGTTCGTTGGCCGATGTCGAGTTGTAGCCGTGTTCGTCTATTAACCGGGCTACGACCTCATTTATTTTCTTCAACTGCTGTTCATCCGGCGTTTTGGCCGAAGTTGTAATTTTTACAACGTCTTTTAAGTCGGCAAACAGTTTTTTCTGTATGGCTTCCCGCAGTCTTGCGTGGGATCTGTAATCGAAGCGCTTGCCTTTTCTCGCCAATGCCGAAATCCGGATTAAAATTTCCTCGCGGAACGCTTTCTTTGCATTTTCAGAAATGCCGATCTGCTCCTCGATCGAGCGCATTAATTTTTCGTCGGGATTAATTTCTTCTCCCGTAAGCGGATCGCGCAACTTTGATTTATTGCAAAAGGCTTCCACATTATCCAAGTAATTATCCATCAACGTTTTTGCGGACTCTTCGTAAGAATAGACGAAAGCTTTTTGAACCTCTTTTTTCGCCAATTCGTCATATTCTTTTCGTGCCAGTGAAATAAAGTTCAAATATTTGTCCCTCAGCTCATTTGTGATGGACGGGTGTTGATCCAGACCTTCTTTTAAAGACCTCAGCACATCCAGCGCGTTAATGGATGGGATATTTTTGCGAATAATGGCGGATGAAATGCGGTTAATGACATATCTTGGATCGATTCCGCTCATCCCTTCATCCTGATACTCTTTTTTCAGTTCGTTTAAATCCGACGAATTATACCCTTCCACATTTTCACCGTCATACAGGCGCATTTTCTTTAATAGGTCAATATCGCCTCTTTTTGGCTCCTTTAATCTGGTCAAAATGGTAAACATGGCTGCCACCCTTAACGTATGTGGCGCTATGTGAACGTCAGCCACGTCGCTTTCACGGATCATCTTTTCATAAATCCGTTCTTCTTGTGATATTTTTAAATTGTACGGAACGGGCATGACGATAATCCGCGAATGAAGCGCTTCGTTCTTTTTATTTGAAATGAATGAGCGATATTCAGTCTCATTTGTATGGGCAACAATCAGTTCATCAGCAGAAATAAGTGCAAATCTCCCTGCCTTAAAGTTTCCTTCCTGTGTTAACGACAATAGATGCCACAAAAACTTTTCATCACACTTTAGCATTTCCTGAAATTCCATAAGACCGCGGTTTGCTTTGTTCAACTCGCCATCAAAACGATATGCCCTTGGGTCCGATTCTGAACCGTACTCTGCGATCGTTGAAAAGTCAATGCTTCCCGTCAAGTCTGCAATATCCTGTGATTTCGGATCCGATGGGCTGAACGTGCCAATCCCGACCCGTTTGTCTTCGGAAAAGAATATCCGTTCAACCAGCACATCTTCAATTCTGCCTCCGTACTCCTCCTCCAGCCGCATGCTATTTAGCGGAGACAAACTTCCTTCCACCCGAATGCCATATTCTTTGTAAAAATCTTCCCGTAAATGCTGCGGGATTAAATGAAGCGGATCTTCGTGCATCGGACACCCTTTGATGGCATATACGGCGCCGCCGTCCGTTCTTGAATACGCTTCAAGCCCCCGCTTCAACATCGTCACAATGGTGGATTTTCCGCCACTGACCGGTCCCATCAGCAATAATATTCTTTTCCTTACATCAAGACGCTTCGCGGCCGGATGGAAATATTCTTCAACCAGTTTTTCCAGGGCTTCTTCCAAGCCGAACATCTCATGGCTGAAAAAGCGGTATATTTTTTGGCCGTTTTCTTCTTCCACCCCCGCATCCCTGATCATGTTATATATACGGGAGTGTGCCGACTGAGCAACCCATGGTTTTTCTTTGAGTAGTTTCAGGTAATCTGCAAAAGTTCCTTCCCACTTTAACCTCGCTTCCTGAGACCGATATTGTTCAATTTTTTTTAAAATATCCATAAGGACCTCCCTGTTTGCTTGTTGAGGAATGATTAATTAAACCATATGCATGTTTGTGCGTGAACATGCTTAAATAAGGGAAGGCCTGCCTGATTGTTCATTTGCGGATAAAGCATTTCTATCTTTCGCCATAAATAAAAATTCTCAGGACAGTTTCGTTCACATGAATCGTAAAATGGGATATAATAACGAAAGGACTAGTTCTGAAAAAGGAGGCTTACATAAATTATGAGGACAATTTTGGTTTTGGGCGTATGCATTGCATTTTTGTCTGCCATTTTTACTTCGGGTTATGAAGATAAGCCGGGAGTTTACAAAAAGTAAGATTGAAAAAAATCCCCCTTCAATTGAGTTGAAAGGGGATTTCTTATTTCAAGTTTGGGTACCCCTGCTGCCGGAGCGCTTCATATACAAGAATGGCTGCAGCGTTGGACAGGTTGAGGGCGCGAACATTTTCCGTCATCGGGATTCTTAGGCACCGTTCTTTATTATGTGCAAGCAATTCCTTCGGCAGCCCGGATGATTCTTTCCCAAAAATAAAGTAATAATCTGTTTCGGGATTATTATATTCAAATGCGGTATGGGGTTTCTTCCCGTGTTTCGTCAGAAAAAAATAATCGCCGTCTTCATTTGCGGCAAAAAATTCTTCCAAAGAATCATAATATATGATATTTACAAATTCCCAATAATCAACACCCGCCCGCTTGAGCATCTTGTCATCCGTTGAAAATCCAAGCGGACGGATCAAGTGTAACCGTGTATTCGTAGCGGCACACGTCCGGGCAATATTTCCGGTGTTCGAAGGAATTTCCGGCTGATATAATACGACGTTGATTGGCACTGCTGTTCACCTCATTTTTTGCTTACCGTGACATTATAACACCACTGTAAGGACCATGAAAAGTGCTTTGCAGGTTCGCCAGCTTTGAGGAGTAAATTTATGTTTTTTAGTCCTTAAAACAGAAAATGCACTTATCCACAGATGTAAAAATTTA
>NZ_JBFEGN010000166.1:0-3222 GCF_047228825.1 Siminovitchia jepli | reverse complement strand
GTAAATTTTTACACCTGTGGATAAGTGCATTTTCTGTTTTAAGGACTAAAAAACATAAATTTACTCCTCAAAGCTGAGCAAGAATTTCCGGGAGTGACAGGCACCGGACAATCATGTACAATAATATATTATATAGATGATTCTGATTCCTTTTAATCTAAAACCAAAATATGTAAAAGGAGAAGAATATCATTGATAAAACAATTGAAGGATATGAAAATTTCGACAGTAAGCATCGGCAGTATGGATATTGAAGTTGAATGTTTTGTGTATGGAAAGTACACAGAAGCCTTTGCACATTACTACTATGCCGGGGAAGAAAGCATTACGGGCAAAGGAGTCGCCCGTACTCGCCGATTAGCCATAAAAAGAGCAATTCTTCATTTGTTTGATCAGCGTTTAAAAGAAAGGGAAAAGTAGTTGGTTCCATCATTAAATTCCCGAAGAAAAAAATCCGCATTTTGTCTGCATCACTTGGCTGGTAACGTTTTTATTTATGATCCAGAATCCCGAAATACACTCCGATATCCTCCGGAGTACGACCCGGAATCTTCGGGATACGGTCTGGAACCCCTAGAATATATAATCCGAAACCCCCGGAATACGCACCGAACCCATGGAATACGATCAGAACCTCCGGAATATGATCCGAAAATTCCGAAATACGCACCGGAACCCGCGAAATACGCTCCGACACCCCCGGAAAACGATCCAGAATCCCCGAAATGGAATACGCACCGGAACCCGCAGAATACGAGCCGGTACCTCTGGAATATGATCCGGAACTCCCGAAATACGCTCCGGCACCTCCGAAATACCTTCGGAACCCCATTTAACTCATACACAAAATTGCAAATTCACGTACACAGTTTTACAATGAAAAATAGATAGTTATTTGATACGGTTTTATAATTCGCGAGCCAGGGTGCCAGTTATCCCGGGAACTTGGCCTGCCGAAGAAGCTATTGTGCTCGGCGCCATGTTACATAGTGGATTTTTTCTTTGCAATTTTGACTTACGGTTGCATTGCACTGACAGGTGGCCAAAATCCTGTAATATGGCAGCTGGAACTTCAATCAGCAAAAGCCCCAGGGTGTTTTCTGCAATAATGTTGGAAAAGATATATGAAAAACACAGGAGCTGAATTTATGATGTTAATCCAATGTACGAAAAAGCTGCAGGATCAGTTGAAAATCAAGCCTGCTGGAGCTGAAGAGGAAGATCCGTTCTACTCCTGGCACGCAAATCTTATTTTTATTGAGCGAAGAAAGACTATGGTTCTGGTAAATGATAAAAACCGGTATACGGTCGTTTTGTATGGATTGAAAGCGAAAGATTTTACCAAAATGGAGGAACACATAATTGCTGCAATTCGCGCAACGTTTAAGGCGGAGGGAATCAAAGAGGAAGTAGTTGAAAAGTATCTTGAGAAAGCCGGGGCTGTCAACTTTGCAAAAACAAAGGACCGGGCGTCTGTCGCACGGATGAACAAGAGCTGTGATAATGTGCAGTTTTTTGGCAGGGAGCTCGACCCTGAGGTTCTCTACAATACGGAAGTGAGTATGCGGATCAGCCGTTCTTTAGTAGGAAGCGGTAATGGTGACTACTCCTGTCCTAACGAGGAGTTATTTAATGACTTAGAGAAACTTGCTGGGGAAACTATTTTTCAATCAGAGGCAGCCGTTCTTAAGGTTACGCTGGAGTTGGAGGGCCATCAAGTATGGCGAAGGCTGGTTGTACCGTTGAATTATACGTTTACCAAGCTGCATGAAATCTTGCAAATAGCTTTTAACTGGAAGGGATACCACCTCCATGACTTTTATATTTATGATGATGCAGAATCGATGAGGAGGCCGGTTGTGAATCTCGTCAGTGATGAGGAGGCTTTTGCTTACCCGGATGATATAGCGATGAAGCATGAGAAAGGTGTGAAACTGTCAGAGTACCCCATAGGTATTTAAAGTATATCTATGACTTTGGCGATGATTGGAGTCATAGTATTTTGGTGGAAGAAGTGATTGATAATTACGATAGGAATGTCCCTGTCTGCCTGGAAGGGGAAGGGAATGCGCCGCCGGAAGATTGCGGTGGTGAGAGCGGCTACGATGAATTCCTGGAAATAATAGCGGATGAACAGCATCCGGACCATGAGAGCATGTCTCAGTGGGGACGCATGCAGGGCTATCGAGATTTTGACCTTTCGGTGATTAATCGGAGACTAAAATATTTGTGAAATAATGTTTACGGTCCCGGAACCTTCCCATTTTAATGGGGAGAGGTTTCATTTCATACGTAATGAGCAGGGTACAAGGAATCCCTGGTTGCAAGCAGGCCTCTCGATTGCCTCCATTAACATTGTCGAAAAGAAAATGGGAAAGGGAGGATGCTTCCCGTGGAAAAGATCCATCTGCTTTGGAAAATTGACCCAAAAACAGGCCTTCCCTTATGAGAATCACCCGGGCTATCGGGAAACTGACAGGCGACTGTGGGCAAAAAGCCAGGGACATTCCCTAATGAGAAGCTCTATGTGTAAAAAAACTGGAGACATAATGGGATAGAGGCTTTATCCAAAAATGGATTGGTCATAAACCAGTACTAAACGCCTTGAATAATGTTGACTTACACACTTTACTGCCACGTGCCCCCCATCTTAATACCCGTATTCAACCGCTGTCTCCCTGCTGGATTTTCTTCCACTCCATTAAAAATTCTTTTTCCCCAGTCTGATCATCCAAGAGTTCCTCTATTTTTGCAAAACCATTTTTTAAATAAAAATGAACTGCTTTTTCATTTTTCCTATAAACCTTCAATTGTATTTTTTCCCTTTGTCCTTTTATAAAGTTTAATAATTTTTTTCCATAGCCTTTACTTTGGTGTTTATGATCAATAAATAATGCAGCCAAATAACTATTTACCATCGAAATAAACCCCACAATTTCTGTTTCGTCACTTATCACGTAGGTTTCAGCCATTGGAAGATATTTTTCTTTCATTGCTGTTCGCTGTGATTTCCAATAATCCTTATCAATAAAATTGTGCGCTATTAGTGAGCCTCCATACCATATTTCTACCAATTTTTCAATTTCCGTTTCTATATTGACTCTTCTAATGTTCATATGATCCCCCTCAATCAAATTCAAAAACTAGTTAGACGTTCATGCCGCTTCCGCGGCACCATCAGCAGGATGAAAATGGATCAACGTCGAAGTATATTTTTACGGC
>NZ_JBFEGN010000165.1:0-3255 GCF_047228825.1 Siminovitchia jepli | reverse complement strand
TCCCTGAAGAAAAAAAGTAAAAAATGTCATTTTTCTATTTTACAATCTGACATAATACGATTAGCGGAAAATAGGTTATAGAAAAAGGAAAGCGTCTATATCGCGGCGACATTCACCACGGCCGCTGGCGGGTCAGTAAAACGGAGGCGCTCATCCATTTGAATGCTATGGCCCCCTTTTTGCTGCCTGCACACTTTGAAAACGAACCGATCATTCATCTGTCCGGTAAAAAGCAGGCCTTTGCCTGGCCGTTGAAAAAAATATAAAAAAAATACCCTTTTTGACATCACTATAATGCTTTTGTCATGGTATGATCAGAGGAGGTATCAAATAAAGAAAAAAGGATTGGAGAACGGTAAAAATGAGCCCAGAAGTGAATGAAGCCACCTTTCAATTGCCGGAATACTTTGTTCTGCAAAAACAAGCAAACGATACGGTGGTAAAGGAACTAGCCGACATCAAGTATGCGCTTGACCAATCTTCCATCGTCGCAGTGACGGACCAACGGGGAAAGATCATATACGTAAACGACTTGCTCTGCAAAATATCAAAATATGACCGCCATGAGTTGCTTGGAAAAGATCACAGAATTTTAAATTCGGGTTACCATCCGAAGGCGTTTTTCAAAGATATGTGGAGGACGATCGGCTCGGGGAAGGTATGGCGGGGCGAAATCCGGAACCGGGCAAAAGATGGTACGTTTTATTGGGTTGATACGACGATTGTCCCATTTTTGAATGAACAAGGAAAACCGTACCGTTATATTGCGATCCGCAATGAAATTACCCTTCGGAAACAGATGGAGGAAGATATTCGGAAAAGTGAAGAAAGGTACCGTCTAATCACGGAAAATTCGCTTGATCTGATTGCCACCATTGATCCGGACGGAAATATTCTATATGCATCCCCGTCCCACCAAACGGTGCTCGGAATGGGTCATCATCCAGCGGATGGACAGATTTATGAGTTGATCCACCCGGATGACAGAGAAGCACTCGAAACAGAGATTGGCCAGCTTGCCGGCAAACAGAAAGCAGTTTCCATGCTGGAGTTTCGTCTGCAAACAGGGAGCGGGAAAGTGATTTTTGCAGAATCAAAAATAAGCTCCATTCTCGACGAGGCCGGGCAAATTCGAAAGCTGCTGCTTGTTACCCGGGATGTGACCGAGCGAAAAAAATGGGAGCAGCAGATTTATCATTTGGCGTATCATGATACGTTAACGGATTTGCCGAACAGAAGGCTGTTCATGAGCAAGCTTGCTGAAACGATCAGAACGTTGGGTAAGCAGGATAAACTTGCCATTTTCTTTATTGATTTGGACCGGTTCAAATATGTGAATGACAAGATGGGCCATGATGCAGGCGATTATATTTTGCTGGAGGCGGCCCAGCGTATCAAACAGACGCTTCGATCCACAGATCTTATAGCGCGTCTTGGCGGTGACGAATTTGCGGTGATGCTGCCGGATGTCAATGATGGAGAGATGGTCCAATCAATTGCAGAAAGGATCCAGCAAAAGCTGAAGCAACCGATCCATGTTCCGGGGGAACAGTTCAACATTTCCTGCAGCATCGGCATTTCCATTTATCCGGAGAATGGGAAAAACGCCGATGATTTACTCAAAAGGGCAGATACGGCATTATACACAGTGAAGGAGAACGGGAAAAACGGATTTGCCCTGTTTCGGGATGAAATGGAGAAAAAATCCCTTGAGCGGATTATGCTGGAAAATGAATTAAGAAAAGCGGTAAAAGAGGAACAGTTTTACCTGGAATACCAGCCGAAACTTGATTTGTCAAATAAAGAGATTGCCGGCATGGAAGCCCTTGTGCGCTGGAGTCATCCGGAAATCGGCGTGATCCCGCCAAACAAATTCATCCCGATCGCTGAAGAAACCGGTTTGATTATCCCGCTTGGCGAGTGGGTTCTCCGGGAAGCATGCAGGCAGAATAAAAAGTGGCAGGAGCTTGGTTATCCTCCATTGCCCGTCTCTGTCAATGTTTCGGTCCGCCAGTTCGAGGAGGGCGATTTGCTTGGAACAATTGAACAAGTGTTGGAAGAGACTCGCTTGGATCCTGGATGGCTGGAAATTGAAGTGACGGAAACTGTTTTTGCCGATTTGGACGATGCCGCGGGGATTTTGCAGATCATCCGCGATTACGGTGTAAAAGTCTCGGTGGATGATTTTGGCACCGGATATAATTCATTCAGCTATATCAAACAGCTGCCGATTGATACAGTGAAAATCGATTCCTCGTTTGTACGGGATCTTGAAAACAGCGAGGAAAGCAAAGCGATTATCGAAGCGATCTTATTGCTCGCCAAAACGCTTGAAATCAACGTTGTGGCGGAAGGAGTGGAAAGCAAAAACCATCTTTCCTTTCTGGCAAAGGAAGGCTGCGATCAAGGACAGGGCTATCTTTTCAGCAAGCCGGTGTCAAGCGATGTTTTTGAACGGTATTTAAAAGACAGGAGCACATTATTCTCGCAAGTTTAAAATATTAATTACAAAAAGGAAAGCGGCTAAGACGCTTTCCTTTTTGTTGATGCCGACTTTATGAAGAAATTAAACTGCAAACCAACATTCGGCCGTTCTAAAATCAAGATAAGCTAATTTTTAAAGCCGACACCATGGAAGGTCTGTTTCACCTTGTCCGTATCTGCTTCCCGAGACGTTCAAGTTAAGCCCCGGCTTCTCCTTTTTTGGGGCAGCCCCGTTTTTTGCATTTTACCGGCCGTTCTCGGAAATAACCGGCCCTCCACCGTAACAAATCATATTTGTTAAAAATATTAAAATTCTATTTCCTTTTCGAAACAATCCTGTTACAATATTTTTAAAAATTTTGATAAACAAAAACGAAGGGGAGGAAAAAATGGGGAAGATATGTCAAAAAAGGTCATTGGCCTGGATTCTGTCGTTTTTATTGGTGTTCACCTCCGTACCGTACGAAGCTTTTGCCAATGAAAACGTCAAAGCAGCCAATGCACAGGAAGGAGCAACGAAAGAAAGAACAACCGATGAAGGCAATGATGCCGAAATTGAAAGCCCTGCACCGGAAAAAGAAATTGTTGAGGAAAGAACGGAAGATGCCAAAGTCTTTGATAATGGAGACGGGACCTTCACCAAAAATATTTATTTTGATCCGATCCATATCGAAGAAAACGGTGAATTTACGAACGACTGGCAGAAGGCCCTGGCATTTCAATGTCGGGATGAATGCCAGAAACATAGGTTTAAAAAAGAAATCGGCCCTT
>NZ_JBFEGN010000164.1:0-3339 GCF_047228825.1 Siminovitchia jepli | reverse complement strand
AGGGAAGTACAGAAATCACGCCGGAGGAATTTGAATAAAGAAGGCCTATTTTTGACGGAACAAAGTGATTCTTTACAGCACCCGCTTATCAAAAGCTGAAGGTGTCAGTTCATACTCTTTCATAATTTCAACACGAGGTTTTTCAGCAGCATGCAGGTTCACGATTTGTTCTTTAAATTCTTTAGAAGAGGTTCTCCTTGGTTTTCGAGTCATATCTGATTCTCCTCAGCTTTTATGTGAATCAAGTTTATGTGACCTTATAATATTTGTCTAACTAAGTGTAGACTATCCACTGTTTTGTTTCGCCCCAGTCTACTTGAAGTTGTTTGCCCATTGGTTGTTCAGAAACTGCTTCATATTGACGGACAATAACCTTTTTTTCAACCTGATAAAATTCACGAATGTCTTTCACATAAGATCTCACAGTACTTCCACCGACTAATAGGTCGGGATATCTCTCTCAAAAGCCAATCATGAATTTGAGCACTACTCAGGTAAGGATACTCTTCTAGCCAGGCAAGTATCCAGTCTTTATAGGAATCTAGTTTTTTCTTCTTCCCCAAAAGCTGTTCAGTGTAGGATCTTGCCTCATCAAATGTCATTTCTAAATATTTATAGACAGTTGGTCTTGAGATCTTAAGCTCCTTAGAGATTTGTGCTACTTTAAATTTTCTTTTATGCAGTTCATTAATCTTTACATATAACATTAACTTCTCCTCCAAAACCCTAACCTTCAGTAAAATAACGTTAACATCTATTTTACTAAAGTAATAGGTTGATATAGAAAAGTGTAAAATCCTATCAAGCGAAAACTGTCAACTTTATTCTAGCCTTTACAAAGGTATTTATGTGTTAGGAATAGCAATTAAAGGTCATCCAAGGGCAAAGTCATCCGTCGATGACCTTACCCACTAATCTTAGTATGTTTTGCTTATAGTAATCCAGGGGGATCTATAGAATAAGAAGTTGTTGTCATTTGGTGAAATATGTATATTGGCATCCGAGTAAGAGGGGCGATCGACATTTCCTTATGTAAGTTGAAGGATCTCCAACAGTTCTTCAACGTCGGAAAAAAGCAAAGATCTTAACTTTGTGAACGTTTGATATAACGTCAATGTTGTCTTGGTTTCCAACCGAAGAAGCAATAGTAAACTGTAAGCCATCATGGCAATATAAAGCTGGTTCCAGGCAGACTGTTCGGTTCTGCCATGGATATGGTTAAGATGCTGCTTTATCCATTTGAACATCAGAAAAAAGAAGTGCCGAACGAAGAAATCCAAACAACCTTATGGGGTTGTGGATTGGAAGATAATTGGACAAAGAATCCTTATTTGTAAAAAATTGTTCGCCGAGGAGCTTATGTATGGCACTTTGATTTTTTTCATCTCCATATAGTTCGAATCATCTTCCGTCAATCTGAATATAATCATTAAGAATTTGCCGTTTCCGAGCAAGGGAGGTTTACCCCATGAAGAAAAAGTGGATAACTGCTGTTTCATTAGTTTGCGCCGCTTTGTTATTAGTGTCCTGTTCTCCAAGCGGCGGAAATGGAAAAGGGCAGTTTCCTGAAAAATCCATTACGTACAGCATCCCGTTTGAACCAGGCGGACAGTCTGATGTCGAGGCCCGGCGGCAGCAGCCATTCCTTGAGGAAGCTTTAGAGCAAAAAATTGTTATTCAGTATAAACCCGGCGGCGGGGGCTCCGTAGGCTGGAGCGAGTTGGTCAATCAAAAGCCGGATGGCTATTTTCTCGCAGGCATCAATATCCCGCATATTATTCTGCAGCCGCTTGCAAACGAAGACACAGGATATAATACGGAGGATATTGTCCCTATAGCCATTTTCCAGGCAACACCGATTGCGTTGGCTGTAGGCAAAAACAGCGGGATTGATTCGTTGGAAGACTTTATCCAAAAAGCCAGGAAGAATCCGGGCTCCATCACCATATCGGGCTCTGGAAACTATTCAGGCCATCATATCGCCTTTTTACAGCTTCAGAATTTGGCCGAAATCAAAATGCAATATGTGCCGTTTGACGGGGCCGGCCCCTCCATGCAGGCCTTTCTGGGGGGCAACACCGACGCTGTATTGGCGAATTCAAGCGATTTATTAAAATATACTGAAGACATGAAAATTCTAGCAATCGGATCTGAAGAAAGATTCGAACCTATGCCGGAGTTTCCTACTTTTATCGAATTAGGCTACGATATGACGGCATCGATTGACCGCGGGGTAGGCGTACCGCCGGGTACCGACAAAAAGATTATTCACATATTGGAAAAGGCCTTCTTGGACATTTTGGAAGAGCCGGGGGTCAAAGATCAGATGTATGAGGAAGGTTTTGAGCCAAAAACAATGGGTCATGAAGAATCGGTGAAGTATATTGAGATGAAAACAAAGGAGTATACGGATATTTTGGAAAAACAGTAGGGGTAATTGCCGCCAAAGCGAGCAAGGTTACGCCAATAACGATTGCGGGAAAGAAGCAGGCCGCAGCCAAATTGGTCCTGGAAACCATGGTTACGGAACGGGAGGCGCAAAGATGATTGATTCGATTCCATCTGTTATTGGCTCATTAACGGATCCTTTCAATATGCTGCTCCTATGTTGCGGTGTACTCGTAGGGATTATTGTGGGGGCATTGCCCGGGTTAACGGCCACGATGGCTTTGGCTCTTCTTTTGCCTTTTACCTTTACGATGCAGCCGGAAGCGTCGCTTATGACGATGGGAGGATTATATGTTGGCGGCATTTATGGCGGCTGCATTTCAGCCATATTGATTAATACCCCCGGTACGCCATCTGCGATCGCCACCACCTTTGACGGATACCCGTTGGCGAGAAAGGGGAAAGCTTCTCATGCTCTTGCAGCCGCGGCTTTAAGCTCAGGAGTCGGGGGAATTATAGGCGGTTTGGCCCTTTTGTTTTTAACGCCTATATTGGCAAAATGGGCGCTCAGCTTTGGCCCTTCAGAGTATTTTTGGGTGGCGATACTGGGTTTGACGATGATTGCTACGCTTTCCTCCGGTTCTTTGTTAAAGGGATTGATCGGCGGCTGTATCGGTTTATTGTTGGGAACGGTCGGGATCTCTCCAGTTGGCGGGGAGTCCAGATACACGTTCGGTTTTTCCGGTCTGCAGTCCGGATTGGATATGGTTGTCATATTAATTGCGTTCTTTTGTGTACCGGAAGTCATTTCAATGATCGAGAATAAAATCAGGCCCCAAAAGGAGGATAAAAAAGAAAAGGGTATAGCCAGAAGCAGCCTTGAGGAGTAAAAAATCTTCGAGATAATTTCAATTATCATACCCCCTAAATTTTGATAAATATGGGATAATT
>NZ_JBFEGN010000163.1:0-3343 GCF_047228825.1 Siminovitchia jepli | reverse complement strand
TCAGATTACACTCCATTTCCAGTAAATTTTTGGGAATTCAGGAATTTACTCGTTTGGAATACCGAGAGTATATATAAATTTGGTTGGCGAACCAAAATTTATTTTACACTAGGGGGAGCTTTTTTTAATACCTTGCTGAAAGATTTCCGGAACCATATGAATAGCGTATGGTTTTCATTTTTATAATAGAAAGCCTGCCAGTTCCTTGAAAAACTTAGGCAATATAAATCAGATGGTGTAATGGAACCAGTCGCCGCGCACGCCGCCCATTTTTTCATAAAAACGCTGGGCACGATCATTATCAGTTGCTGTAATCCATGACATATGGGCGTAGCCATTGTTTTTCGTATAATGTTCACATGCTTTAAACAACTTTTGGGCGACACCTTTTCCCCTGGCTTCTTCGATGACATAAAGATCATTCATGACCGTAATTTGATCTGCCTTCGTGGTACTGTATGTAAAATACAAGGTGGCAAACCCGAGCAAATTTCCTTCATTTTCAGACACAAACTGAATCCCTTCTTCTTTTTCAAGCAGCAGGTGAAAAATATGTTGGACTTTTTCAATTGGCGGTTTCGGCCTTTGGTAAAAGTCCACAATATATTCGTACATCAACGCTGTCAATGGATCTTTGTCTTTTTGTTCTGCCGGCCTGACTTTGATTGTCATGAAAATCCCTCCTATATATATATAAAAATGCAACGTTTTCGTTTATTATGAGAGAGAACTGACTACCAAAAAAGATACAAATTCACATTATTTAATCGGTACAGATGGGAGAGAACGAGCATGAATATAATCCCCAAATTGGACAAGAAATTAAAAGAACCATTATATATACAGCTTTATCAATATTTCAAAGAAGAAATTCAGTCAGGAAGAATTCCTTCCTGCAAACGCCTGCCGTCCATCCGGCAGCTTGCCGGGGATCTTCACATCAGCAAAACAACGATTCAATGGGCCTATCAACAGCTCCTTGCTGAAGGATATATAGAAAATAAAGAGCGAAGCGGATACTACGTTGTGGAAATGGAAAGCATGCCCTTCGGACATACTTTTAGTCTGCCGAAACAACCAAGATCTGAAAAGAATCCTTTTAGGAAAGGCAGCGATGTACTTTATGATTTTTATATGTCCCACATTGATGCTGATCACTTTCCGTTTCAAAAATGGAGGACATGCCTCAACCAAACAATGCTTTCCAATCCGAAAGAACTCCTTTTTTATGGCGACCGTCGAGGTGAACCGGATCTTCGGGCCGCCATCAGCAGCTACCTCCGCCAATCGCGGGCAGTCAATTGTATGGCCGATCAACTCGTGCTTGGTGCCGGCACCCAAACGATTGTTAGATTACTATGCCATCTGATCGGATGTGACGGAAAAAAGGTGGCAATGGAAGAACCCGGGTATGAAGGAGTTCGCCATGTTTTTCAACAGCTGGGATTTCAAGTCATTCCAATACCTCTTGAAGAAGATGGATTAAGCGTGGATGAATTACATAAAAGCGGTGCAAAAGTTGTGTATATCACACCATCCCACCAGTTTCCGCTTGGCATGGTGATGCCAGTTGCCAAGCGGATGAGGCTGTTAAAATGGGCAAAGGAAATCGGCGGTTTGATTATTGAAGATGATTATGACAGCGAGTTCCGCTATCATGGAAAACCGATTCCGTCACTGCAAGGCCTGGATGTAAACGGAAATGTCGTTTATGTGGGCACATTTTCAAAATCGCTAATGCCTGCCGTTCGAATGAGTTATGCAGTGCTGCCGCATCGCTTGCTAAACATGTATCAGCACCATGATCACGGCTATGATCAAACCGTTTCAAGGCTGCACCAAAAGACCTTGCAGTTGTTTATGGAAAGCGGCGAGTGGGAACGCCATCTTCGAAGAATGAAGAAAGTATACCAAAGAAAGCATGATATTCTGCTGCAAACCATTCACCATGTCATGAATGGGCATGTACAAATCACCGGCCAAAATGCCGGCCTTCATGTTGTCATGAAAATAAACAGCCCAAAATCGGCAGATGATTTAGTTCACATTGCAGAAAAATCAGGTGTCCGGGTCTACGGGGTTGTAAATAAGTGGATGAACATCCAGAAAAAGGACGAACCGCTCATTCTTCTTGGATTCGGCGGATTGTCCATCAAGGAGATACAAGAAGGAATCGAACGGCTTCATGAAGCCTGGCTTCCTTTTTATAAATAATTTTTTAAAAATGTATTGACTCTCACGTTGCGTGACCCTTTATATTCTTTTTTGAAGGGAGGTTCCAGGAATGAAGGTAAAGGAAGTTTCAGATCTGTCCGGGATCAGCATACGAACGCTTCATCATTACGATGAAATTGGTTTATTGTCGCCTTCCCAAAAAACGCCGGCGGGCTACCGGCTATATTCCGCTGCAGATTTGGAAACACTCCAACAAATCTTGTTTTTTAAAGAACTTGGCTTTTCTTTGAAAACAATAAAAGAAATCATCCAAAGCCCTTCCTTCGACAGGTACGAAGCCCTCCAGCTCCAGAAAAAACTGTTGCTGGAAAAACGGGCGCGTCTCGACAAAATGATCGATTTGGTCGAAAAGACAATCAAACACGAGAAAGGAGAGATTGAAATGTCCAACAAAGAGAAATTTGCAGGCTTTGATTTCAGCCATAACCCGTATGAACAGGAAGCACGCGAGCGCTGGGGAGACGAAGCAGTTGATCAGTCCAATGCGCGATTGGCCAGGATGTCAAAGGAGGAGCAAAAGCAAATGGGTGAACAGATGAATGCGATTTATCGAAAGCTTGCCCACTTAAAAGACAACCCGCCTGAATCAGAAGAGGCACAGGCCGCGATCGGCGAATGGTTTACATTTTTAAACGGGACTGTTGGAAATTATTCGCTTGCAGCTTTTAAAGGCTTGGGCGAAATGTACGTCGCCGATGAACGCTTTACGAAAAATATTGACCAATTTGGCGACGGCCTGGCAAAATTCATGCGTGATGCCATGGCTGTCTATGCTGATCAAAACCAATAAAAAGAACGCCTCAAGTCTTTAAGCTTGGGGCGTCATTTTTGGCTATTCTCCCACAAAATGAATATATAGGTCTTCTCTGCCAATGACTTTTATATCTTTTGGTACACGTATAAACAAATACTGAAGGTTTCGGTGGCCATTGTAACCAATATCTTGCCACAGCCGCTTTTTTTCCGTAAATTGCGTTACGACAAATTCCTTTTTCTGAAACCTCTCCCCATTAAAATGGGGAGGTTCCGTAACCCTAAAGGGTCACGGTTCCATTGCGACAAATCGCAATGGCGCGTGTGTACTTTGTGCTTTTCCCTTTCCAGATGA
>NZ_JBFEGN010000162.1:0-3432 GCF_047228825.1 Siminovitchia jepli | reverse complement strand
TGTCAAAAGTAATATCTAATGACGGTTGTTTCGGAAACGATACTGACGGTGAAAAATACCTTTTGTAACCGACATGGCATGTGCCTAAAAATAAAAACCGTTCTAGTTGGTGGTTATCCTAATTTTTAAATAATATGTAGAAATACCCTCTTTAAAGGATTTTATTCTTATTATATTACACTGGCTACGGATGGCGAAAAAACATTCATTCCATCCGTATTTACCAGTGTAAACACAGACATTAACTCAAGTTTCAAGCTTTTGATAATGTATCGAACTAAAATGAATGCTCGTCTATGACACGATCGACGGAGTCTTCGTCAATGATTTTCTGCTGACGAGAGACTGCGTCCAACAAGCACTCCGTGCATAGATTATTGATAAGTCGCATGATACCACGCGTTTGCTTATAGATTTTGCTTAATGCAGCTTCTGAAAAGATTTGACGATCCTCTCCAACTTGCCGCAGGTGATGTTGGATATAAGCTTTCATATCATCGTAGCTGAATCCTACCAAATGAAACCGGGTTGTAATGCGCTGGGAAATCGCCTCGAGACTTCGCAGACGGAGTTTGTCCCGTAATTCCGGTTGCCCCACCAATATGAGCGCCAGTGGTGAAATGGAATCAACGTGGAAATTGGTTAGAAATCGAATTTCCTGCAACATCGCTGGTGATAATAGATGGGCTTCGTCAATTATCACGACAGGCGTTTTTTTCTTCACCTCAAACAATTCAAGTAACGCAGCCTTGAATTGTCTCTTCACGTCGCTGGCCAAAAATCTCGGCTCCACGCCGATTTGAACAAGCATTTCCCGATAAAAATCCCTTGGTCTCAATGACGAATCCGATATATATAAAAACACATGATGACTCGTGTTCAATTGATCGCGCAAGGCCCGTATTGCCGTTGTCTTTCCAGCGCCAACTTCTCCTGTTATGCAACCAAAGGAACGATCCTGAATCATGTATTTCAACCTGGCCTCCAGCTCCTGATATTGCGCGCTGCGATATAAGTTTTTCGTCGCAATTTCTCGCCCAAAAGGCTTTTGCTTCCAGCCAAAGTAGGATGGGATCATGATTGTTCACTCTCCCATAATTTCGCGTAGCTCAGTTTACCGCGTTGTTCTTTTTGCTTTTTCTCTTGTAGAGGTGCGTTCAATTCCAAGAAGTTTAATCCGGATGGTTCGACGGATGGAGATTCATCTTCGACTTCGGGTTCTTCAATCCGCCGGTCGGTCGCGCGATTTAGTTTAATTGGAGAAGCATCCTCGTACCGCTTTTCACTATGCCACACTTCAATTTTGCTCAAATCCAACGGTTCATATCGAAGGGTAATCAATTCCCCCACCAATGATTGATCCACTTCATAGCGGTTTCCTTGAAACGATACACATCCGGTTTTATCCACCTTGCGTTCTGCTTGCCACATGAAAGCACGATCCAGCTCTTCCAATCTGACGGAAACATAAGGTGCTTCACTTTCATAGAAACGTTCTCTTGGTGTCTGTTTTGTTTCCCCGTGTTTGCGGTCATGATAGAAAGTGTTCAACCAAATATAAAGATACCGATTCAATTGCTCGACACAGTCGATTTTCCCGGATTCTATCAAATCGTAGGCCTCTGGCTTGAATGATGAATCGATAAATTGAAAGAAACGTTCCATTTTACCCCGTCCCTGAGGCCGCCTCGGCGTACTATGTGATAGCTTGATACCAAGGTGTGCACATGCCAGCTCGAACATATCGGCTCTATATATGGCTCCATTATCGACGTAGATCTGTTCTGGCTTTCCATGTGAATGAATCGCCCTTCGAAGACAATCTTCCAATTGGGGCCCCCGTTCTTGAAGATGAAACTCCGCATGAACAATGAACCTTGAAAAATCATCCATGAATGCAAAAAGCTTAGCCAACACTTTTTGTCCGGGTTTATCGGGATGCGGCAGGTAAAGGGTATGTTGCACATCCCCTTGCCAACATGCATTCCGGTAAGGAAACTCAAAACGGCGGAATCGATCGCTTTGTTTGTTTTGTAGTTTCTTTTTGGTCAATCCAAGTTTACGAAGCTGTTTGGATAGCGTACTTTCGGCTACATCGCCCACTTCAACGATGCCAGCCAATTCCATCATCCGGATAATCTGCGATACAGCACGCTCCGGCCGCTCTTTTTTAAGCTGAACAGCTTTTGCCAATACCTCCTGATTGATTGCCCTTGGTGCATATTCCCCTCGATAAGCAGGCATCAGTCCTTCAAACCCATGCTTGCGATACGCATGTAAATAACGCTCCAAGGTCCGTTTACTAATCCTGCGTAATTTCCCATCCTGGTCTATATGCTCCCTGCCTGCAATGATTCGCAGTTGCTCGGCCAATTCTCCTTTTTGTAGTTTCCTTGAAACAAGTGAAGAAATAAGCCCGTATCGAAACAAGGCGATGTTTTTCCTTTCTTCATGATTCATTTCTTATACCTCCTTGAAAAATGTACGACTAAAGTGTCGCACAAATCCCACAAGACCGGGAGGACGCAAACTCTGTGGGATACATACAGTAAAAAGGGAAATAGTGGTAAAAGTGTACCGCCAAAAAGGAATATGCCCTTTGTCCATGGATGTGTCGCTTCTTATGTAATGGTATATTTTTCATTGCGCGGTTAAAGGTTACTTCATTAGCTGATTTATCCAAGGGAAGAAACCGTAAAAAGGGTAGGGAGACTCCGGATACACCATGCGCCATAGCCGTTTAGTTAGCGTAAAGGCAGCCCTTTCAACGGATGGAGTGTGCCTCGTCCATTGAAGATCCGCAAAAGGATCGTATAATAAAAGCTGACGAATCCCCCAAGGCACATATCGATCGATATTTTTCTTCCAGGATGATAGCCATCGCTTCATTGTACGTTTTGACGGGCCATTTAATTTGGGACCACAGAACCCACGTCTGATATGCCCAAAGCTCCTGCATCCAATGTGCCGCTGATACCATGTGCTTTCCATCACTCCAACCGCATAAATGTGATAAGGAATAAGGAAGTCCGGCATAAGTGAAAACGTTATCCCGCAAACAGAGCATTTCATGCGATAAATCGGAATGCGGTGTTCCGAATGCTTTAAAACAACAGTGCGTTTATAATGTCCATGCTTATGCGGTTTACCACCGCAACACGGGCACCCACTATCATAATTCGGTGATTTCCGGCCGTACTTTCGCAAATATGTATTGACGTTTTTACCCAATGGTTTTACAATAGACTTGTTCATATTAAGTTTGATAAACGCCCTAAAAAGACTGCCATCTTTTTAGGGCATTCTTATGCCTCTCTTTCCGCCAGGATATTTATCCCTTTTCTTCATTGTTACATATCTCCCCCTCCACGTAACGACAAAATTAATTCCTAAAATACTAGATTTTACCGCCATTAAATATTAGCCCAGACA
>NZ_JBFEGN010000161.1:0-3458 GCF_047228825.1 Siminovitchia jepli | reverse complement strand
TAAGGGTTATGTATAGTAAATAGTTATGTAAATTAACTGTGTCTATTCTTAAATTGCCAAAGATTCTTCTTGTTTTACTTTACATTATCACCAATATTTAAGTTAGGCATCTGCCTAATAAAATATTGGAGGTCTTAAGTGATGCAAAATGAAAAACTGCAGTCATACCAGGAGCTTACATCAGCAGTCGAGAAATATCTTAATAGTCTGTCATACTCCAAGGCAAGAATCGGAACTCTTCAAAAGGGTTGGGATCTGATTAAGCATTTTATGGATGGTCTCTACACCGAGTCCTATAATGCAATTGTGGGTGATGAATTCATAAGAAGTGTACTTGGGAGTAAAAACTATTCAGACCTTTGCAAGAGAGAAAAAGATCTGATTCGCAGCGCAAATATACTTACCGAATTTCTAACCACCGGTACGGTTAGATTTAGGTCAAAGCTGAAATTTTATGAGTTTAAAGGCGAAATCGGCGGTGTAATATTGCAATATTTAAATGATAGGAAATTAAGTGGGGCATCCGAAGATACAATCAATAACCATAAATTATATCTTCATAGGTTTTTGGGCTATTTGAATTCAAATCAAGTTTTATTGCTTGCGGATATGAATAAGAAGCATATCTTGGGATTTATTCACACCTTGGGTTTCTATTCCAAATCCACTATCCACTGTACACTTTGTACTATAAGATGTTTTCTCAGGTATTTATTCGAAAACCAATATGCGGAACATGATTTAGCCTATCTTGTGCCAAAAAGCAGTTACAGGAAGGAAGCCCATCTTCCGACAGTTTATACAAAAGATGAAGTTGAACGTCTTATAAGTGCTGTAGACAGAGGTAATCCAAAAGGAAAAAGAGATGTAGCCATGATCTTACTGGCGGCAAGGCTTGGATTGCGAGCTTCAGATATTTGCAGACTTAAATTTGAAAATATTCACTGGGAAACCAACACCATTCATTTAATTCAGAAGAAGACACAAGAAAAAATTGAGCTTCCACTTTTAACCGAAGTCGGAAACGCGATTATTGATTATCTTAAGTATGGTAGACCTGTATCGGATCTTCCATACATTTTCATCCGAGCTTCACAACCGTATGATAAGCTCGAAGAACCCACCCTGCATAGTATTGTTTCTTTCTATTTAAAACGAGCCGGTATAGATAATATTGCCAATAAGAAACATGGACCTCATGCCTTGCGTCATAGTCTTGCAGGAATTCTTTTGGAAAAGAAGACTCCCCTTCCTGTTATATCGGAAGTTCTTGGCCATACAAATACTGAAAGTACAAAAGCATACCTTAGAATAGACTTGGATTCCTTGCGGCAATGCGCTCTTGATGTTCTGCCATTGCAATCGCCCCATTACCAGGAGGTGATTGGTTGATGGAATTTTATGGTGTCAACGCCTCCCTTATTGAGCAATATATAGCATTTAAAAGGAGTCTGGGCTATGCCTTTACAGACACTTACATGTTCAAAATGTTTGACGAATTTACAATCAATGAAAAAGCTGCATCTATTGGTCTTACAAAAGAACTGGCTAGAAAGTGGGGAGAAAAGCGTCCGAACGAGTCAAATGTTAATAGATACAAAAGGGTAAATACCATTATTAACTTTTCCATTTATTTAAATGAGTTGGGTTATCATTCATATATTCCAAGGCAGATAAAAGGCTATAAAACTACTTTTACACCTTATATTTTTGCAAAAGTTGAACTTGAATCCTTTTTTACTGCATGTGATACCACAGAGGTTACACGTCAGTCTTCCATGCAGTATATTCTTCCCGTTATTTTCCGTTTAATTTATGGATGTGGCTTAAGAGTAAGTGAAGCAGTTAATTTGAAGCATGATGATGTAAACCTGGAAAAAGGTTTTATTATCATTCGAGAAACAAAAAATGGATGTGACCGTATTCTCCCAATGTCAGATTCCCTTACAACCGTTTGTACTCAATATAAGACAATATATCTGTCAGTACGCAAGCCTAGTATTTATTATTTCTCACAAAAGGATGGTCGTCCCTACTCACCGAACACAATATATAGATGGTTTCGAAAGATTCTTTGGAAAGCCGGCATTTCCCACGGTGGTAAAGGAAAAGGCCCCCGTGTTCATGACTTCAGACATTCGTTCAGTGTACATTCATTAGCGGAAATGTCACGTAAGGGACTAGACTTATACTATTCTCTTCCGATTCTATCCAAGTACCTTGGACATAATTCTTTAGAAGCCACGGATAAATATGTTAGGTTAACATCAGAAATGTACCCTGAATTGATACAAGATGTAAACAGCATTTGTTCTTTTGTATTTCCGGAGGTGGGATTACCATGAGACCAACGGACTTTTCGTATTATCTAACAGGCTTTTTATCGAAGTTTTTGCCAGGTGAAATCGGCGCAAGCCAAAACACTGTTGCTTCTTATAGAGATACCTTTATTCTTTTTCTCCGTTTTTTAAAAGACGAGAAAGAAATTTCCGCAGAACAATTGACTTTGGACATGATAACAAAAAATATAGTCATTGAATATTTGGATTGGACAGAGCATGACCGCAAATGTAGTATTTCAACAAGAAATGTAAGATTGGCCGCCTTGCATTCTTTTTTTAGATACCTTCAATATCAGAATCCCGAAAACCTATCAGAGTGGCAGAAGGTGCTGTCCATACCTGTTAAAAAAACCGAAAAGAAAACGGTCAATTACTTAACACTTGATGGAATCAAGCTTCTGTTAGACATGCCAGATCTAAATAAATCAGGCGGCAGAAGGGATCTTACATTACTGACGCTATTATACGATACTGGCGCAAGGGTACAGGAGATCATTGATTTAACACCGTCAATGGTTAGATTTGATAAACCTTACACCGTGAAACTTATTGGAAAAGGAAATAAGGCGAGGATCGTGCCTTTAATGGAGCCGACAGTTAAAATATTGAAGCAATATATGGAAGAACAAGGTCTACTGCGAACCTCTGCCAATTTATACCCCCTCTTTTTTAATAAGAGACAGGAAAAGTTAACACGGGCAGGGATCAATTATATTTTAAGCAAATATGTAAATTCCGCACGGGAGGAAAATAAAACATTAATACCGGACGCATTTACTTGTCATTGCCTTAGGCATTCAAAAGCAATGCATATGCTTCAGTCAGGAGTAAATCTCGTGTATATAAGAGATTTCCTTGGACATAGTTCCGTTCAAATAACAGAGATTTATGCCAAAACAGATTCAAAACAAAAACGTGAGGCCATTGAAAAGGCATATGTAGATGTAACACCTACTGAAGAGCCAATGTGGGAGAAAAATGAGGACCTGCTTACATGGTTAAAGAGTTTTAACAGATAAATATTATCCCTCATAATGTAAAGTAAATCTTGCATACAACTAGAACTTAGCTAAAGAAAAAGGATTTACTTTACATTTTATTTTACTATACATAACC
>NZ_JBFEGN010000160.1:0-3824 GCF_047228825.1 Siminovitchia jepli | reverse complement strand
CCATGGCATGGAGTACAAATTATCGGATATCCTCTAAACAAAAAAGGACCGGGCCGCTTTTTGCCCGGTTTTTCTTAGTTTCTAAAAAAGTGTTGAATTCGCTCCATTTCATTTTGAATGTTTGGGAAAGCCCTTGTAAATCCGGTTTATAATATTGTCGAAATTTGTTATAATTCAATAGCAAATGCAAAGGCTTTTAAAAAAGCTTGGGGTGGAGCATGGAATGAATAAAATCTCCTTGCGGATGAAAATGTTTATTTTTTCTTTTATTCTTGTTTTTTTCTCGGTTATGACGAGCGGTTGGATTATGATTCACAATATTTCTGCAGCTTTTGAAAAAGAGTTGGGTGCACGGGCAATCGCCATCGCCCGGACGGTGGCCCAGCTTCCGGAAATCAAAGATCATGTCGGAGCAGAAGGGGGAGCGGGAGTCATCCAGCCGATTGCCGAACGGGTGCGGTTGGCGACGGATGTGGATTATATTGTGGTGTTTGACATGAACCGGATCCGTTATTCGCATCCTTCCGAAAGCAAGCTGGGAACTCCTTTTGAAGGCGGAGATGAAAGGGCTTCCTTGTCGGAACATGAATATATATCGAAAGCACAGGGCGTTCTCGGGTATGCCATCAGGGCGTTTGTTCCGATCATGGATGAAGAAGGCGTCAAGCAAGTCGGAGTGGTTGCGGTCGGAATTCTTTCCCCCACGTTGCACAGCCTGATTGTGGAATATCGAAATGATATGCTCCTGTCATTGGTTTGGGGCCTGTTTATCGGCCTGGTCGGTTCATTTTTTATTGCCAATCACCTAAAAAAGCAAACGCTGAATTTGGAGCCGTATGAAATTGCCCGCATGGTGGAGGAAAGGTCCAGCATGATGCAGGCCATGGATATTGGCATTTTGGCTACAGATGAACAGTCCAATGTCATTTTTATGAATCGTTTGGCAAAACAATATACAAAATATTACAACAACTCCGCGGCGTTGAATGATATTTTTCCGGATACCTGGATTGTAAAAGAAGCCCAAAGCAGCAAAGAAGTCATCCATCGGCCGCTGCTGTGCCATGATGTGATGTATCTTGTCAAGATGTATCCGATTCAGGTAAAAGGCCGGTCGGCAGGTTCACTGATTATGATGACCGACCGGCAAGAGGCGCATATTCTTGCGGAAGAACTGACAGGGATCAAAATGCTTGTTGATACTTTGCGTTCCCAAAACCATGAATATATGAATAAATTGCACAGCATTGCCGGATTAATTCAATTGGACAGATCAGAAGAAGCCCTGAACATGATCGTGGATGAAATTTCCGACGAACAAGAAGTGACCCAGTTTTTAAAAGATCATATTTCCGATTATTCGGTTCTTGGACTGCTTTTGGGGAAACGATCCAGGGCAAAGGAACTGGGCGTTTCGTTTGTGATTGAGGAGCAGTCATATCTATCCGAGATCATGAACGGATTCTCGAGCGGGGATATTGTGACCATTGTCGGCAATTTAATCGATAACGCGATGGAAGCCTGCATGCAAAAAAGTGAAAGAATGGTCAGCCTTCTTATTCAGGGAGATGCCGACTTTTTGCTTATTCGCGTACAGGACAGCGGCAGCGGATTGCCCGCTCAGCCTGAACGGATTTTTGAATATGGTTTCAGTACAAAAGGAAATGAAGGAAGAGGCATTGGGCTGGCGCTGGTGAAACAGATTGTTGAATCAAACCAAGGGGATATTGATTTCCGGTCCGAACCCGGGGGAGGAACGGAGATTACAATCAAAGTGGGGAGGGAGCAGGAAATTGACAGGGATTACAGTATTTATTGTTGAAGACGATCCAATGGTGCTTGATGTCAATAAAGGGTTTTTGGGAAAAATGACGGGTTTTGCGCTTGTGGGGGAAGCTGTTTCCGGTAAAGAGGCACTATCAAAAATAAAAGAAATTAAACCGGACTTGGTCTTGCTCGATATGTATTTGCCGGACATATCCGGGCTGGATCTGCTGGTCGAATTGCGGTCCGAACGGGTGCCGTGTGACATTATCATGATTACGGCTGCCCGCGATGCCGTGACAATTAAGGAAGTGGTGCGCCTTGGGGCAGTGGACTATATCGTGAAGCCGTTCCGCTTTGGCAGGTTTCAACAGGCACTCGAAAACTATCAGCAAATGGTGAAAAAAATCAAGGGCCTAGAGCAACTAAAGCAGGAAGACATTGATGAGTGGCTGGTCGGTATAGAGGGAGAAGAGGAAGAACTGCCCAAGGGGATCAATGAGCTTACCATGAAACAAATCATGCTCGCCTTGATGTCCCATGAAGGCCCCGTGACGGCGGAACAATTGGCAAAAAGTGTAGGAATGGCGAGGGTCACAGTGCGAAAGTATCTTGATTTTCTGGCACACAAGGAAAAAGCCCGGATCGAAATGCGCTATGGAAGCGTGGGCAGGCCGACAAACTATTATTCAATAAAGTAAATACCAAAAAGACCAAAACGTTCAATATTTACATAATGTTGTATTTGACGGTGAAAAATTTAAAATAAAATTAATCTGATGGAAAGATAGGTTGGAGGATCCAGTTGTATTCAGTTAGCCATTATTTCAGGATTAGTTTTTTCTTGCTTGCCGGGATGTCCATTCTTCTTTTGGCTGGCTGCCGGACAGAACCATATCCGAAAGATTTCGAGCAGTTGAGTGAGGATGAGCGGATCGTCATCCGATTTTCCCATGTAGTCGGCGAAGATACGCCAAAAGGACTGGCTGCCCGGAAATTCGCCCAGCTCGTAAAAGAGCGGAGCAACGGATATGTGGAAGTTCAGGTGTTTCCCAACGGCTTCCTTTATAAGGACGGCGAAGAAATGGAGGCGCTTTTAAACGGAGATGTCCAAATGATTGCCCCGGCCACCTCAAAGGTAACATCTCTCATTCCCGAGTGGTCGGTAATGGACCTTCCATTTGCTTTTAACAGCTACGAAGAAGTCCATCAATATATAAATGGCCCCGCTGGAAAAAAACTGATTTCCATGTTCGACAGCCATGGACTGCAGATGCTGGGGTTATGGGACAACGGTTTCAAACAAATGACTAACCGCAATTTTCCGATCCATACTCCGGAGGATCTTCGACAATTAAGAATGAGGATCATGCCAAGTGAAATCATATCTAAGCAATTTTTGGTATCAGGGGCCATTCCGAAGGAAATTGATTTTAATATTGTATTTCACCATCTGGAAAACGGGGATGTGGACGGGCAGGAGAATACGCTGTCCAATATCGCCAGCAAAAACCTCCATCTTTTGCAAAACTATTTGACAATCAGCAACCATGGATATTTGGGTTATGTATTGCTGGTTAATAAAGAGTTTTGGGAGGATCTTCCGGAGTCTGTCCGCGATCTCATTGCTGATGCCCTTTTGGAAGTCAGCGAATGGGAATGGAAAAACGCCCATAAGCTTAATGCAGAGAAGTTGGATGAGCTGGAAAGGTGCAAGTGCATCGATATTTATCATCTGACAGAAGAAGATAGAAAGCTTTGGGAACAGTCTTTTCAACCTGTGTACGAATATTATGAGGATCGGTTCGGGACTGAGTATATTAAGGCTCTTCCCAAAAATAAAAAAGAAGCTGATTAATGAAAGCGGTTTTTTAAGGGATGGAAGGATATTCTTTTATAGTTTATTTGACTGTAAATTTTAGGTAAAAAAGGTGATTTTTTCAATCGTCTTTTTACATAAATCAATGAAACAACAGGGGGTAAAAGTTTGAAAATCATTAGTTGTAGGAGTTCGCCTTGGAGTTCCTAAAAAAGACAACACTAAATAAAGGTACCGAAAA
>NZ_JBFEGN010000015.1:0-56050 GCF_047228825.1 Siminovitchia jepli | reverse complement strand
TTGCCAAGGAAGTGTTTTCCCATATTCTTGACGATGCGCTCCGCACCGGTTTTGCTGACATCATATGCCTCTCGGATTTCGTTTAATTTCTTTGTTCGTGTTTTCGATTTTTCTTGCTTGAGCCAAAATTGATAAGTTTCATCTTTTCTCATTTGTTGAATGTGATCCAGCATTTTTTGCTTGCAGGCGTTATAAATATGGCGTCCGATTTCAAGGCGTTTTTCTAATATATGAACTTGAAAAATCTCCGTTTTGAGGAATAGTTCAACGACATAGCGGGGACCCTTTTTCGCCATAATTACCCGGACCTCCGAACATACATTCTATATTAATGATACAATATTTAAAAAATAAAAACAAGAGCTTTTTCATCTTTATTTGAATCTATGTTTCTGGCATTCATCCCGGCATTGAAATGCCGGGCCTTCTGCCAGTCGTTCGTAAACCCCGAATTCACTCTATACCAAGCCCCCTTAGATATCCCGTTTATTTTTCCAACACAACTTCATCGTTTTATTCAATCATTCAATAAAATACCTTCAAAACTAAATGGCCAACATAAAAGTCTAGCTGGTTTTTTAATTAAGCAGCATCAAGATGAATCTCCATATCATCGATTACCAACTTATGATTATGACCTGCTGCAAAAAGGAATTACTTGCGCAACATGCCACTCATTTCGTGTTCATTCCACTGAAAGCAAAATTGTATGCTGTAACTGCGAGAGCGTGGAAAAACTTGACGATGCCATTCTGAGGAATGTTGCGGAATTAAAGCTTCTTTTTCCAAATGAGAAAATTACCACTAAACGTGTACATGAGTGGTGCAAAGTCATTCAGTCCAAAAAGACGATTAGGAGAGTTTTATTGCAAAATTTAACACCAATAGGAGACAGGCACCAAAGATATTTTATATAGGCTAAATACACCCACCCCATTTACATAGATTATGATTGTTAATATTTTGAGGGTGATGGACATGCGCCATTTATTTCCTGTAAATGATAATGCAAAGATATGCTTTTACCGTTATCTGCATTTTTTACTTCTCACGGGCAATGCAGGGGCACCCCTTTTACCGTGGGACATCCTCCTTTGCCTTTTGCAGGTAATGAACAGACAATGCTTTTTCCGGCAACTCACATTTTCACCGCTTGCGGGCAATGCAGAGGCACCCCTTTTACCGTGGGGCATCCTCCTTTTCCTTTTACGGGTAATGAACAGACAATGCTTTGACCGGTAACTCACACTTTCACCGCTTGTGGGCAATGCAGAGGTACCCCTTTTACTAATTCCTTACAGGGCAGAGCTCCCCAGTTTATCAACAACACAAAAAAGACCCTTCCCACCGAAGTGAAAAGAGCCTTGAAACGTAATATATTAACGCTTCGAGAACTGCGGTGCTCTACGCGCGCCTTTAAGACCGTATTTCTTACGTTCTTTCATGCGTGGGTCACGAGTTAAGAGACCTGCACGTTTTAGTGGCGCACGGAACTCAGGGTCTGCTTGAAGCAATGCACGGGCGATGCCATGACGGATGGCTCCCGCTTGTCCTGTGTATCCGCCGCCGTTTACATTGACCAATACGTCGTAGTTGCCCAATGTTTCAGTTGCTGCCAACGGCTGTTTAATGACTTCGCGCAAAGCCGCGAATGGAATGTATTCTTCTACTTCACGATTATTAATAACGATACGGCCTTCGCCGGGTACTAAGCGTACGCGGGCGACAGAGCTTTTACGGCGGCCTGTACCATAGTATTGAACTTGTGCCAAAATAAATTGCCCTCCCTTTAAATTATCCGCGAAGCTCGTAAGTTTGCGGTTGTTGTGCTTGATGTGGATGTTCCGGTCCTGCATAGACATGAAGTTTTCTGTACATTTGACGTCCTAATGGTCCTTTTGGAAGCATGCCTTTGATGGCCAATTCAAGCATTTTTTGCGGTTGTTTTTCTCTCATTTCCTGAGCAGTTCTTTGCTTGATGCCTCCAAGGTATCCTGAATGACGGTAGTACATTTTGTCGCTCCATTTATTACCTGTTAATTCGATTTTTTCAGCGTTAATGATAATCACATGATCGCCTGTGTCAATATGAGGTGTGTATGTTGGTTTATGTTTGCCGCGCAAAATGCTCGCCACTTCAGATGCAAGACGGCCAAGCGTTTTGCCTTCAGCGTCTACAACGTACCATTTACGCTCGATTTCTCCGGCTTTAGCCATATACGTAGTACGCATTTATTACCCTCCAATTTTCAAAAAATGAGCTGTTGTTATTTTCATCACAATAAGTTTCCGGGGCTTATCGTGGAATTGAAAAAAGAATACCATAGGATATTTTATCTGTTTTGGCAAATGAAGTCAAGAAAAACTTGGACGCCAGGAAAGGTTGTTATCACTCCGGAAGCTTTTCGTAATACACTTCCCACAAATAGAGTCCTTGGGCAGGGGCCGTTTTCCCGGCCAGCCTGCGGTCTTTTGCAGCCAAAATGTCCGGAATATCCTGCGGATCAAGTTTTCCTGTGCCTACTTCCAAAAGCGTTCCTACCATAATTCTCACCATATTGTATAAAAAACCGTTCCCGGTAAACGTAAATACAAGTTCAGGATGGCGATCATCAATTTCAAGGCGGGAAATGGTCCTCACTTTGTTCGTCATTTCTGTTTTGGCCGAACAAAAGCTTGTAAAATCATGGGTTCCTGCCAAAAATTGTGCCGCTTTTCTCATTCGGCCAATATCCAGCTTGCCGCGGACATGGGCATAATAATGGCGTTTAAAAGGATCCCTTGCCTCGCGGTTGTACAGGAAATATTTATACGTTTTCCCGACTGCGTCGTAACGGGCGTGAAATTCGGGTGCGGCCGCTTCCACATTCAAAAGTGAAATATCATCCGGCAGCAGGCTGTTCAGCGCCTTCACCCACCGTTCTGAAGGCAGCGACAGCCCGGAGTCGAAGTGGATGACCTGTCCGCGCGCATGTACGCCCGCATCGGTACGGCCGGAAGCGGTAACTGGAACATGGCGTCCTTTATGCATTTTTTTCAACACTTTTTCAATTTCTTCCTGGACCGTCCTCCCTTTCGGCTGGATTTGGTAGCCGGAGAAGCCGGAGCCATCATATTCGATCGTTCCTTTATAACGCTGCATTTCCCTTGATCCCCATTTTCATGATCTCCATGTGATTAACAGTATCGTGAGTATGATGAATGCGCAACCCGCCAGCATGTCACGCGCGTGCCATTTCAGCAGGCGGTATTTCGTCCGGCCTTCTCCCCCGCGATACCCCCTTGCTTCCATGGCGGTCGCCAGTTCTTCGGCCCGTTTGAATGAACTGACAAACAAAGGAATCAAAAGCGGTACAATGGCTTTCAGTCTATCCTTGATGGGACCGCTGGAAAATTCAACGCCCCTGGCCATTTGCGCTTTCATGATTTTATCCGTTTCATCCATAAGCGTTGGGATAAAGCGCAATGAAATGGACATCATCAATGCCAATTCGTGTACCGGGAAGTTGACTTTCTTGAGCGGTTTCATCAAGCTCTCAAGTCCGTCCGTCAATGTGATCGGCGTTGTTGTCAGCGTAAGCAACGTCGTGACAAACACGAGCAGGAAGAAGCGAATCGAAATAAAGATCGCCTGCCGCAGGCCTTCTTCATGTATGTGAACCTTGCCGGGGCTGTATATGACATCTCCCTCTTTGTTAAAAAAGAGCTGCAGGAAAAAAGTAAAGATAATCAAAATGATGACAGGTTTTAAACCATTGATTAAAAACTTGATATTCATTTTTGACAAAAGGATCAGCATGAAGACAAAAGCAACAAGCAATCCATATGTCAGTGTATTATTCGCCAAAAAAACGACAGCAATAAATCCGAACACAAACAGCAGCTTTGTTCGCGGGTCCAGCATGTGAATAATGGAGTCACCGGGAATATAACGCCCAAAAATCATTTTTTCCATCATGGGAGCATGCCGCCTCCCTCTTTCAGTTCTGCCAGCAGTTCGGATAGTTCCTCGATGGACAGGCATGTTTTTTTGAGCTTTTTATTCATTTTTTGCTCAAGCTGGTATTGAAATTTGACGACTTGGGGAACATCCAGCCCAAGTTCAAGCAGCTCTTCCGGATTGGAAAAGATGGTTCTCGGTTCACCGATTTTTTGTACACGCCCTTTATGCAAGATGACAATTTCATCGGCATATTTGGCCGCATCTTCCATGCTGTGCGTTACTAGAATGGTAGACAGGCCCTTTTCCTTATGCAAACGGTAAAACATCTCCATAATTTCCGTCCGGCCGCGCGGATCAAGCCCCGCTGTCGGTTCGTCCAGCACCAATACTTCCGGATCCATCGCCAATACTCCGGCAATGGCGACACGCCGCATTTGCCCGCCGGAAAGATCAAACGGGGATTTGTGCAAAATGTCTTCCGGCAAGCCGACTTCTGCGATCAGTCTTTTTGCCCTTTTCTTCGCTTCTTCCTCGGAAACGCCAAAATTCATCGGCCCAAAGCAAATATCTTTTTCAACGGTTTCATCGAAGAGCTGATGTTCGGGAAATTGAAAAACAATCCCGACTTTTTGCCGGATGCTTCGCAGGTTCTTCTCTTTTTTTCCCGCTGTGATCGTTCTTTCGCCGATGGTAATCTTCCCTTTTGTCGGCTGCAGCAATGCGTTCAAATGTTGGAGAATGGTAGATTTTCCGGAGCCGGTATGACCGATCAAGGCAACGAACGAGCCTTCCTTGATGTGCAGGTTGATATCCTGGATGGCGAGGCGTTCAAACGGCGTGTTGGCCGAATATTTATATTCTACTTTTTGAAGTGTAATTTCCATAAATCATTCACCAACTCTTCATCTGTCAAATACAATTGCGGCAAGGGAAGACCCGCTTTTCTTAACGTATGGCTCATTTTTACAGGAAAGGGAATATCAAGCCCAAGAGTGACCAGCTCTTCTTCCAGTTCAAAGATTTCCTTGGGCTTCCCTTCTTTATACACCCGGCCCCGGTTCATGACGATCATCCTGTCTGCCCTGGCCGCTTCTTCCAAATCATGCGTAATCGATATGACGGTCAGCCCTTGCTCATCTTTCAATTCCCTTACGGTCTGAAGCACCTCTTCCCGCCCAAGCGGATCAAGCATGGATGTTGCTTCGTCCAATATAATGACATCCGGTCTCAGAGCAATGACGCCGGCAATGGCGACGCGCTGTTTCTGGCCTCCGGAAAGATGATGCGGCTCCTGGTTGAGAAAGTCGGACATATGCACCCGTTGGAGCGCCTCTTCTACACGTACGGTCATTTCTTCATGCGGAACACCGTTATTCTCCATCCCAAAAGCCACATCATCTTGTACAGTTGTGCCGACAAACTGGTTATCCGGACTTTGAAATACCATTCCAACCTTGCGGCGGATATCCCAAACTGTCTCTTCACTTAAAGGAAGATTCTGAACCTTGACCATGCCTTTTTCGGGAAATTGCAGCCCGTTTAAAATTTTGGCAAGCGTCGATTTTCCCGAACCGTTATGGCCCACAATGGCAAGCCACTCGCCTTCTGTGACAGAAAAAGATACGTCTTTTAAGGCGTACGATTCCTGGCCTTCGTAGCGAAAAGAAATATTTTGAATGGAAATCACCGGTTTCGCCATCTCTTGCCCCTCCTCTTGCACATTAACGCTTTCTGCATGAAGCCCATAAACAGAAAAAAGCCTGCACCTTGCTCCGGGCACCGGCCGGACCGGTGCCTCATCCTTGATGACAGAGGGAGAAGGTGCATGGAGCTAGACAGGGTCACAAAAAACGTGCCTATCGTAACGCTCTTTTAAGCTTTCATGTTTCTCACGTTTAAAGAAAAAGGGCAATAGACGTACGCCCTGCCCTGTAATGTTTCTTTTGGATTAAACCAATTCAATAATAACCATTGGAGCTCCGTCTCCACGGCGTGGTCCGAGCTTCATGATTCTGGTATAGCCGCCTTGGCGTTCTGCATACCTGGGGGCAATATCGGAAAACAGTTTTTGCAATGCATCCTGGTTTTCTTCGGCATTTGCCACTTCTTTGCGGATGAAGGCGGCTGCTTGCCGGCGGGCATGCAAATCTCCGCGTTTTCCAAGAGTGATCATTTTCTCGACAACAGAGCGAAGTTCTTTTGCACGCGCTTCTGTTGTTTCAATCCGTTCGCTAATAATCAAGTCCGTTGCCAAGTCGCGAAGCATGGCTTTGCGCCCTGCGCTTGTACGTCCCAATTTACGATAAGACATGTCGTTTCCCTCCTTTGTTGTGGCATATTCGCTATGTTATATCTCTTTTATTCGTCTTTTCGAAGTTCAAGCCCCAGCTCTTCCAGCTTGCCTTTTACTTCTTCCAAAGATTTTCTTCCCAAGTTTCTTACCTTCATCATGTCTTCTTCGGTCTTGTTCGCCAGCTCCTGAACCGTATTAATGCCGGCCCGCTTCAGGCAGTTGTACGATCTGACGGAGAGATCAAGTTCTTCAATCGTCATTTCGAGGACTTTTTCTTTTTGATCTTCTTCTTTTTCCACCATGATTTCAGCATGCTGGGCTTCATCCGTCAACCCGACGAAAATATTTAAATGCTCGGTTAAAATTTTGGCTCCAAGGGAAATGGCCTCTTCCGGGCTG
Organism: Siminovitchia jepli; assembly: GCF_047228825.1. Lineage (NCBI taxonomy): Bacteria > Bacillati > Bacillota > Bacilli > Caryophanales > Bacillaceae > Siminovitchia > Siminovitchia jepli. The sequence goes on along the minus strand of NZ_JBFEGN010000015.1, from coordinate 49,415 downwards.
ATGCTTCCGTTCGTCCAAACGTCCAGCGACAGCTTATCGTAGTTTGTCATTTGACCGACTCGCGTGTTTTCCACTTGATAATTGACGCGCGATACAGGTGTATAAATCGAATCAATCGGTATAACGCCAATCGGTAAATCGTCGCGCTTGTTCATATCAGCAGGAGTGTACCCGCGGCCTTTTTTTGCTGTCATGCGTACACGGAAGTTGCCGTTTTCGGCAAGCGTGGCAATATGCAGATCGGGATTTAGTATTTCTACATCGCTGTCATGCATAATGTCCGATGCTTTTACTTCGCCTTCGCCTTGTGCATCAATTTCCAACGTTTTTTCTTCGTCAGAATAAATTTTCAGAGCTAGTTTCTTAAGATTAAGGATGATAGAGGTAACATCTTCGACGACACCTTCTATGGTTGAAAATTCATGCTGTACCCCTTCGACCTGTATCGAGGTGATCGCTGCACCAGGGAGTGAGGATAATAGAATACGACGCAAGGAGTTACCCAAAGTTGTACCATACCCACGCTCAAGCGGTTCGACAACGAACTTTCCATAATTAGCATCATCACTGATCTCAATCGTTTCTATTTTCGGCTTTTCAATCTCGATCATTCACATATACCCTCCTTCAAAACGTCGAAATTCCGGCTGCCCGAAATTCCCCCATGAAACATTTGTCCGTGCAACAACCCGATGAGGAACAAGTTGAATTTAATCATAAATTCATATAGTACCCCATTATAGACAGGTAATACAGAATTTATACAAATTCATTATACACGACGACGTTTTGGCGGACGGCATCCGTTATGAGGAACGGGTGTCACGTCTCTGATGGCCGTTACCTCAAGGCCGGCAGCTTGGAGAGCACGAATCGCTGCTTCGCGGCCTGCACCCGGGCCTTTTACGGTCACTTCCAAAGTTCTCATGCCATGCTCCATGGAAGCTTTCGCAGCCGTTTCTGCAGCCATTTGGGCAGCAAATGGAGTGGATTTACGGGAGCCTTTAAAACCGAGTGCACCGGCTGAAGACCAGGAAACAGCATTTCCCTGAGCATCCGTGATCGTTACGATTGTATTATTAAATGTGGAGCGAATGTGAGCGATCCCTGTTTCTATATTCTTTTTTACACGACGTTTGCGAGTATTTGTTTTACGTGCCATTGTATATAACCTCCTTTACTTGCTATTTTTTCTTGCCCGCTACCGTTTTACGGGGACCTTTCCGGGTCCGTGCGTTGTTTTTCGTGTTTTGTCCACGTACCGGCAGTCCGCGGCGATGGCGAAGCCCCCGGTAAGAGCCGATTTCCATGAGGCGTTTAATGTTCAATGATACTTCACGGCGAAGGTCTCCTTCAACCTTTAAGCCGTCAACGATATTACGAATTTTATCCAACTCGTCATCCGTCAAGTCTCTTACACGTGTATCTTCGGAAACTCCCGCTTCTTTGAGAATATCGGCGGCTGTATTTTTTCCGATACCGTAAATATATGTGAGCGCAATAACGACGCGCTTTTCACGTGGAATGTCTACACCAGCTATACGTGCCACGATGTGTGCACCTCCTTATTATCCTTGTTTTTGTTTATGTTTCGGGTTTTCACAGATTACCATAACTTTGCCTTTTCTACGGATAATTTTGCACTTCTCGCAGATCGGCTTGACTGATGGCCTTACTTTCATTTTTTTAAAACCTCCTTAACAGCCTGAAGTGCACTACTTAAAGCGGTATGTGATTCTTCCCCGCGTCAAATCATATGGAGAAAGTTCCACAGTTACTCTATCACCAGGCAAAATACGAATGAAGTGCATGCGGATTTTTCCCGATACATGCGCAAGCACCGTATGGCCATTTTCTAATTCTACCTTAAACATGGCGTTTGGCAAAGTATCCACTACCTTGCCTTCCACTTCAATGACATCTTCTTTCGCCATCAAACCCGTCTCCCTTCTCTAAGACTTCCAAAACCTCTTCCACAAACTTTCCAAGAGCCCATCGCAACTTCCCATTGGTGACCCGCCCGGTTTCCAACATGCTTCTGCGCACTTCCTCATTAATATAGTCATAGCACTGAAGATGTTGAATGTTCTTCTTTTTGGGACGGTCAAATTTTCTTTTGTCCCCATCCGCGATCAATACGAATTTGTCATCCATCCGCTGGATGACGATCGCGTATTGGCCGGCATCCCGCCCTTTATGAATATAGACAACCTGGCCGATTTGGGGACTCGAGTCAGACTCATTCAACGAGATCACCTGCGCTTACAGTTTTGTTAAAATCTCAAAACCTGTTTCCGTAATGGCTATTGTATGTTCAAAGTGCGCACACATTTTCCCGTCAACTGTTACGACAGTCCAATTGTCCGGAAGCGTCTTAACGTAGCGGCTTCCCGCATTGACCATCGGCTCAACGGCCAGCACCATCCCGGGTTTCAAGCGGGGTCCTTTGTCAGGTGGACCATAATTGGGAATTTGCGGATCTTCATGTAAGCTTAGACCAATTCCATGCCCTACATACTCACGGACAATGGAAAAACCTTCTGCTTCCACAAATGTTTGTATCGCATGAGAAATATTTGAAAGACGAGCGCCCGGCCTGGCTTGTTCCAAGCCCATATATAGAGATTTCTCCGTTACGTCGAGCAGCATTTGCGTTTCATCGTTGATCCTGCCCACTGCATATGTCCAAGCCGAATCACCGTGATACCCGTTATATTGGGCCCCGATATCGAGGCTGACAATGTCGCCTTCATTTAGAACACGGTCACCGGGTATGCCATGGACAAGCTCCTCGTTGACGGATACGCAGATGCTCCCGCTAAATCCGTTATAGCCTAAAAAAGAAGGATGTGCACCATGTTGTCTGATAAATCTTTCGGCAATGTTGTCCAGTTCCTTCGTCGTAATGCCAGGCTGAATATGCTTTTGCAACTCTTGATGAGTCATGGCAACAATTCGACCGGCTTCTCTCATTAATTTAATTTCTCGGGGGGTTTTTGTAATAATCATTATTTCAAATCCTTTAAAAGCGCATCAATGTCTGAAAATACTTGATCAATATGCTGCTGGCCATTGATGTTTTTCAAATAGCCTTTCCCGTAATAGAAATCCAGAAGCGGCTGCACCTGTTTCACATTAACGTCGAGTCTGTTTTGGACGGTTTCCTCGTGGTCATCTTGGCGCTGATACAGTTCTCCGCCGCAACGGTCACATACACCCGGCTCTTTTGGCGGATTAAATATGAGATGATAAGTGGCGCCGCATTCTTTGCAAATTCGGCGGCCGGTCAAGCGCTCCATCAATATATCTTTATCTACGTCAATATTGATGACATAGTCGATTTTTCTTCCAAGTTCAGACAATATGTCTTCAAGGGCCTCTGCTTGTGGCACTGTTCTGGGAAAACCGTCAAGAAGGAAGCCTTGTTCGCAATCTGCTTTGCTTAAACGGTCACGAACGATGCCGATCGTAACTTCATCGGGAACGAGTTCTCCTTTATCCATAAAGGATTTCGCTTTAAGCCCCAACTCCGTACCCTCATTCATGGCTGCCCGGAACATATCTCCTGTTGAAATATGAGGAATTTGATATTTATTAACAATCTTATCGGCCTGCGTACCTTTTCCGGCACCAGGAAGTCCCATTAACACTAAATTCATTCAAAATCGCCCCTCTGCATCCACCCGGGCCTATGCTTGCCCGCATGTTATTTAATGAACCCTTTGTAATGGCGCTTTACAAGCTGAGCTTCCAGTTGTTTCATCGTTTCAAGCGCAACACCGACAACAATGAGCAATCCGGTTCCGCCAATTTGGGCTGCCTGCGGCAAGTTGGCAAATTTAATAAAAAATACAGGCAGAATGGAAATGAAAGCAAGGAACAGCGCCCCGACAAACGTCAGTCTGTAAAGTACGCGCGTCAAGTATTCCTGCGTGTTTTTCCCCGGACGTATACCTGGTATATAACTGCCCTGTTTCTTTAAATTTTCAGCAACTTGTTCGGGATTCACCTGAACAAAGGCGTAAAAATAAGTAAAGGCGACAATCAGGATGACAAAAATGGCCATTCCTACAGGCTTGGTATGATCAAAAAATGATTGAATCGTACTGACAATGTCACCTGAGCCAAAAAATGTCACGATTGTTTGCGGTGCAACCATAAACGCGCTTGCGAAGATGACTGGAATGACCCCAGCAGCATTTACCTTTAACGGCAAATGTGTATTTTGCCCGCCGACAGGGCTGCGTCCATCCATGCGCTTTGCATATTGGATCGGAATTTTACGCAGTGCCTGCTGGACAAATATGACGCCAACAATGATTGCAATGACAGCGAGCAGAATGAGCAGCATGACGACAATTCGAATGAATAGTTGTTCTCCTGCACCTTCAAATTGCGTTGCATAGATTTGGTTTACTGCATTGGGAATGCCCGCGACGATTCCGGCGAAAATAATAATGGAAATTCCGTTGCCGGCGCCATTTGCCGTAATTTGCTCGCCCAGCCACATCAGGAACGCCGTTCCTGCGGTCAGGACGATGGCAATCGTAATATACGTGCCAAATCCAGGGTTTTTTATAAGTTGAAGCTGTGTCATCCGGTTAAAGCCAAAAGACAAGCCGATTGCTTGAATAAACGCTAATACAATGGTGAAGTAACGGGTAAACTGTGCCAGCTTGCGGCGTCCCACTTCACCTTGCTTCGACCACTCAGTAAATTTGGGCACGACATCCATTTGCAGAAGCTGCACAATGATGGAAGCCGTGATATATGGCATAATGCCCATCGCAAAAATGGAGAAGTTTTGGAGGGCACCTCCGCCAAAAATATTCATAAAACCAAACAAACTTGCCTGGTCCTGCAATTTAAGCACATCGGAATCTACATTGGGCACGGGGATAAACGCCCCGATTCGGAAAACGACAAGCATTAACAAGGTAAAAATAATCTTTTTTCTTATATCCCTCACACGCAAAAGGTTGGAGACTGTCCGGAACATTAAATCACCTCTGCAGTTCCGCCGGCGGCTTCGATGGCCTCTTTAGCGGCAGAGGAGAATTTATTCGCTTTTACAGTCAGCTTTTTCTCGATGTTGCCTTTCGCAAGAATTTTGATACCGGACTTTTCATTACTGACAACCCCTGTTTCGATGAGAAGCTCCGGAGTCACTTCCGTGCCGTCTTCAAAGCGGTTGAGGGCGTCAAGATTCACAATGGCATATTCCTTGCGGTTGATATTTGTGAAGCCGCGTTTTGGCAAACGCTGGAATAAAGGCATTTGACCACCCTCAAATCCCGGCCGCACTCCGCCGCCCGAACGGGCATTTTGTCCTTTATGTCCCCTGCCGGCTGTTTTTCCGTTGCCGGAGCCGATTCCACGTCCCACACGGCTGCGTGCTTTGCGGGCTCCTTGAGCAGGTTTTAACTCATGCAGTTTCATGATGGGCACCTCCTTCTTCCTTTTGTTTTTACTGTTCCTTGACCGTGACAAGATGGGAAACTTTGTTGATCATTCCCCTGATCGCCGGATTGTCAGCATGCTCTACTGTTTGGTTGAGTTTGCGCAAGCCGAGCGCTTTGACAGTGTCACGCTGATCTTTCGTACGGCCGATCAAGCTGCGAGTGAGGGTGATTGTTAATTTTTGAGCCATGATCTTCCCCTCCTTAACCTAACAATTCTTCGACTGATTTATTGCGCAGCTTTGCTACGTCTTCAGCTCGTTTGAGATTTTTGATTCCTTCGATCGTTGCACGAACCATGTTAATCGGCGTGCTGGAACCAAGGGATTTTGAAGTGATGTCCGCAACACCGGCCAATTCCAATACCGCACGGACCGGTCCGCCGGCAATCACTCCGGTACCCTCATTCGCAGGTTTAAGAAGGATTTGGCCTCCGCCGTAGCGTCCGATAATTTGGTGTGGAATCGTTGTGCCGACCAAAGGCACTTCGATCATATTCTTTTTCGCATCTTCGATCGCCTTGCGAATTGCTTCAGGAACCTCTTGTGCCTTACCGGTGCCAAATCCAACGTGACCATTTTTATCACCGACAACAACAAGCGCCGTAAAACGGAAGCGCCGTCCACCTTTGACAACTTTTGCGACACGGTTTACTGTAACTACACGTTCTTCCAAATCAAGTTTGTTCGCATCAATTTGACGCATATAGTTCGTCCCTCCTTTTTATTAAAATTCCAGGCCATTTTCACGGGCAGATTCGGCCAATGCTTTGACACGTCCATGGTATAAATAGCCGCCGCGGTCAAAAACGACTGCTTTTACGCCTTTTTCAACAGCACGTTTGGCAATGAGCTCTCCCACTTTTTGCGCTGCTTCCACGTTGCCTGCAGCTTCGGGGTTGAGTTCTTTGTCGAGTGTAGAAGCACTTACGATTGTTACGCCCTTTTCATCATCAATCAATTGGGCATAAATATTTTTATTGGAACGGTACACGCTTAAACGCGGGCGTTCTGCAGTACCGCTTAATTTTACACGGACACGCGCATGTCTTTTCTTGCGCACTTTGTTCTTGTCGAGCTTGGTAATCAAGCGAGTCACTCCTTTCAGTACCTAGCAGCTTTATTTACCTGTTTTTCCTTCTTTGCGGCGTACGTATTCACCTTCGTAGCGAATACCTTTGCCTTTGTACGGCTCAGGCGGGCGCACCGCACGGATATCAGCAGCCAAGGCTCCTACTCTTTCTTTGTTGTAACCTTTTACGACTACTTTTGTATTGGATGGAACATCGATTTCGATGCCATCTTCCGGTTCGAATTCAACAGGATGTGAATAGCCTACGTTTAAAACGAGTTTTTTGCCCTGTTTTTGGGCACGATATCCGACTCCGACGAGTTCAAGAGATTTTTCAAAACCCTTTGATACGCCTTCCACCATATTTGCAAGCAATGAACGGGTCGTTCCGTGCATGGAGCGGTGTTCTTTTGCGTCGGATGGACGGACAACCGTAATCGTATTGTCTTCGACGTTAATGATCATTTCTTGATGAAATGTATTTTTAAGCTCACCTTTTGGCCCTTTGACAGTAACTGTATTTCCGTCCTTTGTCACTGTTACGCCAGAAGGAATTTCAATTGGTTTTTTACCAATACGGGACATTGTTACACCTCCGTTCTTGTATGAAAAATTACCAGACGTATGCGAGTATTTCGCCGCCAATTTGCTTGGCTCTTGCTTCTTTATCGGACAATACGCCTTGAGAAGTGGAAACAATCGCAATTCCAAGTCCGTTTAATACTTTTGGCACTTCGTTCGCTTTTGCATACACGCGAAGGCCCGGTTTGCTGATGCGTTTCAGTCCGGTAATCACGCGTTCGTTATTGGCTCCGTATTTCAGAAAAATGCGCAGGATTCCCTGTTTGTTATCTTCTATAAATTCAACGTCACGAATGAAACCTTCCTTTTTCAGGATTTCGGCGATTTCCTTCTTGATGTTGGAAGCAGGAACTTCCAAAGTTTCGTGACGGACCATGTTCGCGTTGCGAATTCTTGTCAGCAAATCTGCAATTGGATCAGTCATTACCATTTATTTTTACCTCCTTCCCAATCTCGGCCTTACCAGCTTGCTTTTTTGACGCCAGGGATTTGACCCTTATAGGCCAGTTCGCGGAAACAAATCCGGCATAGTTTAAATTTGCGAAGGACAGAGTGCGGCCGGCCGCATCGTTCGCAACGTGTATATTCTTGCACTTTAAATTTTGGTGTGCGTTTTTGTTTCACAACCATTGATTTTTTAGCCACTATTTCGCCTCCCTTTTGTTTTGATTACTTTTGAAACGGCATTCCGAAGCCGGCAAGAAGTTCACGAGCTTCTTCATCCGTTTTTGCCGTAGTGACGATCACAATATCCATGCCGCGAACTTTGTTGACTTTATCGTAATCAATTTCCGGGAAAATGAGTTGTTCTTTAATGCCCAATGTGTAGTTTCCGCGTCCGTCAAACGCTTTTTTGGAAATTCCGCGGAAGTCGCGTACCCGCGGCAATGAAACGGAAACCAATTTGTCAAAAAACTCATACATGCGTTCGCCGCGAAGAGTCACTTTCGCACCGATTGGCATGCCTTCACGAAGGCGGAATCCCGCAATGGATTTTTTGGCTCTTGTGACAACCGGTTTTTGGCCAGTGATCAAAGCCAGTTCTTCAACAGCGTTGTCGAGCAATTTGGCATTTTGAACAGCGTCGCCAACACCCATGTTCACAACGATTTTTTCAATTTTAGGTACTTCCATTACAGATTTATAATGAAACTTGCTCATAAGAGCAGGAGTGATTTCTTTCTGAAATTTTTCCTTTAGGCGGTTCATGTCGTGTACCTCCCTTCACTACACAGTTTTTACGTCATCTAAAATTTCGCCGGATTTTTTGGCTACACGAACACTTTTTTCTTTTTCGCTGCCATCTTTCATTTTAATCGTTACTCTTTTATAGCCGACTCTTGTCGGTTCATTTGTTTTGGGATCAATGACCATGACGTTAGATGCATGGATTGCTGCTTCTTTTTCAATGATCCCGCCCTGCGGATTGTCTTGGGAAGGTTTCGCGTGTTTTTTTATCGTATTGACGCCTTCTACAAGTACACGTTCCTTTTTGGGGAATGCGGCAAGTACTGTGCCGGTTTTTCCTTTGTCTTTGCCAGTAATAACCATTACTTTATCGCCTTTTTTGACATGCATTCAAGCGCACCTCCTTAGTGACCTAATTGTAATTCCTTAAAGAACTTCAGGAGCCAAAGATATGATTTTCATGAAGTTTTTATCGCGAAGTTCGCGGGCAACCGGTCCGAAGATACGAGTTCCTCGAGGTGCTTTATCATCACGGATAATGACACATGCATTTTCGTCGAATTTAATGTAGGAACCATCCGGACGACGTGCTCCGCTTTTTGTCCGTACAATAACAGCTTTTACTACGTCGCCTTTTTTGACAACGCCCCCAGGTGTTGCATTTTTTACTGTGCACACGATGACATCTCCAATGTTAGCCGTTTTACGGCCGGATCCGCCCAGCACTTTGATGGTCAATACTTCTCGGGCCCCGGAGTTGTCAGCCACTTTTAAACGGGATTCTTGTTGAATCATTACTTGTTACCTCCCTTCGGAAATCGTATATCCGAAAAAATATTGATTATATAATAACCGCTTTTTCTACGACCTCTACGAGGCGGAAACGTTTTGTAGCCGAAAGCGGGCGAGTTTCCATAATCCGGACGATATCCCCGACTTTTGCTTCGTTTTGCTCGTCATGAGCCTTGAATTTTTTAGAGTACTTTACGCGTTTGCCGTACAGAGAGTGTTTTTTATACGTTTCGACCATTACTGTGATGGTTTTATCCATCTTGTCGGAGACAACCCGGCCGGTATACACTTTACGCTGGTTGCGTTCACTCATATTGCAAACCTCCTATCATTATCGATTGTTAACCCCGATCTCTCTTTCGCGGATGATCGTTTTCATCCGTGCGATTCCTTTGCGCACTTCTCTGATACGGGCGGTGTTTTCAAGCTGCCCGGTCGCCAGTTGGAAGCGAAGGTTAAATAGCTCTTCTTTTAAAGACTTAATGTTTTGTTCTATTTCGGCAGTGGTTAATTCACGTATTTCATTAGCCTTCATTTCGTTCACCACCAATTTCTTCTCGTTTAACAAACTTGCATTTTACTGGAAGTTTGTGAGACGCCAGACGAAGTGCTTCACGCGCAACTTCTTCAGATACGCCGGCAATTTCGAACATGACTTTGCCCGGTTTTACGACAGCTACCCAGCCTTCAGGAGCCCCTTTACCGGAACCCATGCGGACTTCCAATGGCTTCGCTGTATAAGGTTTGTGCGGGAAAATTTTAATCCATACTTTACCGCCACGCTTCATGTAACGGGTCATGGCAATCCTGGCGGCTTCAATTTGGCGGTTTGTGATCCAGGATGCTTCCAAAGCCTGCAATCCATACTCGCCAAAGTTTACTTCCGTGCCGCCTTTTGCCTGGCCGCGCATTTTTCCGCGGTGTTCGCGGCGGTATTTTACACGTTTAGGCATTAACATGATTATTTTCCTCCTTCCTCGGACTTTTTCTTTTCAGGAAGGACCTCTCCACGATAAATCCATACTTTTACGCCAAGCTTGCCATAAGTAGTGTCAGCTTCAGCATGTGCATAGTCGATATCTGCGCGGAGTGTATGAAGTGGAACTGTTCCTTCGCTGTAATGTTCAGAACGAGCAATATCTGCTCCGCCAAGACGACCGGATACCATTGTTCTGATTCCTTGCGCACCTGCACGCATTGTCCGTTGAATGGCTTGTTTTTGAGCACGTCGGAACGAAATGCGGCTTTCAAGCTGGCGCGCGATGTTTTCTGCCACCAATTTTGCATCCAAATCAGCTTTTTTAATTTCAACGATGTTAATGTGTACCCGTTTGTTTGTTAGTTTGTTTAGTGCTTTGCGAAGCGCTTCTACTTCACTTCCGCCTTTTCCGATCACCATGCCGGGCTTGGCAGTGTGGATCGTAATGTTGAGCCTGTTTGCAGCGCGCTCGATTTCAACACTGGAAACAGAAGCATCCGCAAGCCGGTTTTCGATATATTCACGCACCTTTATATCTTCGTGCAATAAAGTTGCGAATTCTTTTTCAGCGTACCATTTAGATTCCCAATCGCGAATGATGCCGATGCGCATCCCGATCGGATTCACTTTTTGACCCACGATTTATCCCTCCTTCTTTTCTGATACCACGATTGTAATGTGGCTTGTGCGCTTGTTGATCTGGCTTGCCCGTCCTTGCGCACGTGGCCTGAAACGTTTCATTGTCGGGCCTTCGTCGACATAAGCTTCGGATACCAAAAGATTTTCAACGTCCATTTCATAGTTGTGCTCTGCATTTGCTACAGCGGATTTCAAAAGCTTTTCCACGATGGGAGAGGCGGCTTTTGGTGTCAGCTTTAAAATGGCAACTGCTTCGCCTACTTGCTTTCCTCGAATTAGATCGACGACAAGGCGTGCTTTACGAGGAGCAATTCGAACTGTTCTGGCAACAGCTTTTGCTTCTTGCATCAGGGGGTTCCCTCCTCTCATTAGCGTCTAGTTTTTTTGTCATCTCCGGCATGGCCCCGGTAAGTTCTCGTCGGTGCAAATTCACCCAACTTATGGCCAACCATATCTTCGCTTATATATACCGGAACATGCTTGCGGCCATCATATACAGCAATGGTATGTCCGATGAATGACGGAAAAATGGTCGAACGGCGTGACCACGTTTTAATGACTTGCTTTTTGTTTTCTTCATTTAATTTCTCTACTTTTTTTAGCAAATGATCATCTGCAAAAGGCCCTTTTTTCAGGCTGCGACCCATGCTAGTACCTCCCTTCGTGATTGCGCTACGGTCCGATGAATGAACCGTAGGACAATCCCGTTATTTTTTGCGCCGGCGTACGATAAACTTATCCGACTTGTTCTTTTTCTTGCGTGTTTTGTAACCGATCGTCGGTTTGCCCCATGGTGTAACCGGAGATTTAAGCCCGATTGGCGTTTTGCCTTCACCACCGCCGTGCGGGTGATCGTTAGGGTTCTTAACAGATCCGCGGACGTGTGGACGTTTGCCCAGCCAGCGGGAACGGCCTGCTTTACCAACCGTTACGAGCTCATGCTGTTCATTTCCGACCTGGCCGATTGTTGCACGGCAGGCAGCCAAAATCATCCGTACTTCTCCGGAATTCAAGCGGACAAGCACGTATTTTGTTCCTTCTTTGCCGAGAACTTGTGCAGACGTACCTGCAGAACGAACCAATTGTCCGCCTTTGCCGGGTTTCATTTCGATGTTATGAACGACCGTACCAACAGGAATGTTTGCCAGAGGCAAGGCATTTCCGACTTTAATGTCTGCATCGGGGCCGGACATGACTTCCATGCCTACCTGCAAATTTTTTGGAGCCAAGATGTAGCGTTTTTCACCATCAACATAGTTGATTAACGCGATGTTTGCGGAGCGGTTCGGATCATATTCGATTGTAGCAACGCGTCCACGTATACCGTCTTTGTTGCGTTTAAAGTCGATGACTCTGTATTGCCGCTTGTGACCGCCGCCGCGATGACGAACTGTAGTCCTACCTTGGTTGTTGCGGCCGCCTTTTCTGTTCAGCGGTGCAAGCAAAGGTTTTTCAGGCGTGTTTGTTGTGATCTCTGAAAAATCCAAACTTGTCATCCCGCGGCGTCCGTTGGAGGTAGGTTTGTATTTTTTGATCGCCATGATTTTCCCTCCTCTTCTGTTATTGGAAAAGCTTTATTAAGCCTCGAAAAAGTCGATTTCTTTGCTGTCTGGCGTTAAAGTGACAACCGCTTTGCGGCGTTTTTTCGTATAACCGGCAAACCGGCCTACGCGCTTGTATTTCCCTTTGTAGTTCAATACATTGACCTTCGCCACTTTTACGTCAAATATATTTTCTACCGCATCTTTTACTTGCGTTTTATTCGCTTTGACGTCTACTTCGAAAGTGTATTTTTTGTCAGCCGTCAAGTCCATGGAACGTTCTGTGATGATGGGGCGCTTAATTACATCACGTGCATCCATTACCCAAGCACCTCCTCCACTTTTTCAACTGCAGCTTTCGTCAAGACCAATGTGTTATGGCCGACAACGTCAAGTACATTGAGGCTGTCTGCATCGATTACTGTTACTCCGGGAATGTTCCGGGCCGATAAAGCCACGTTTTCCTCTGTGTTTTCCATTACAAACAGCGCTTTTTTGCCAACTGGCAAGTTGTTGAGTACTTTGACAAATTCTTTTGTTTTTGGTGCGTCAAACGACAGTGACTCGACAACGAGTACATTTTCTTCTTGCGCTTTGGAAGATAATGCCGATTTGATGGCAAGGCGGCGCATCTTTTTAGGCATTTTGTAGCTGTAGCTGCGTGGAACAGGACCAAATACAGTTCCGCCTCCCCGCCATTGCGGTGAGCGGATCGATCCTTGGCGTGCCCGTCCGGTTCCTTTTTGGCGCCATGGCTTTCTTCCTCCGCCACGCACTTCAGAACGTGTTTTTACTTTTGCAGTTCCTTGTCTTAAGGAAGCTCTTTGCATCACGATCGCTTCGAATAAGACATGGTTGTTTGGTTCAATTCCAAAGATGGCTTCGTTGAGATCAACCTCCCCAACTTTGGAACCTTCTTGATTATAAAGGCTTGCTTTTGGCATGCTTTTACTCCTCCTTTCCTCCAGTTATCTTTATTGCACTTTCACTCCGGATTTAATTTCCAGCATCGCCTTTTTCGGACCCGGAACGTTTCCTTTCACTAAAATCAAGTTGCGTTCAGCATCCACTTTAACGATCGGAAGGTTTTGGATGGTTACTCTTTCTCCCCCCATACGGCCAGGGAGCGCTTTTTGTTTGAATACCCGAGCCGGGTCAACCGGTCCCATCGAGCCTGGACGGCGGTGGAAGCGGGAACCGTGCGTCATTGGTCCGCGGGCTTGCCCGTGGCGTTTAATGACACCTTGGAAACCTTTCCCTTTAGAAATTCCTGATACATCTACCAAATCGCCTTCTGCGAAAATATCAACTTTGATCTCCTGACCAACTTCGTACTCATCTAGATTAACACCGTTCAACTCACGGATGAAGCGCTTAGGTGCAGTATTTGCTTTTGCAACGTGCCCTTTTTCAGGTTTGTTGGCAAGCTTGTCACGTTTATCTTCAAAACCAATTTGGATGGCTTCGTAACCGTCATTTTCAACAGTTTTCTTTTGAAGAACTACATTTGGAGCCGCCTCGATTACTGTTACGGGAATCAAACGTCCATCTTCAGCAAAGATCTGCGTCATGCCGATTTTTCTTCCCAAGATTCCTTTGGCCATGAGTCACACCTCCTGTATGAATTTCTTTCCTTATAATTTGATTTCAATATCCACTCCGGACGGCAAGTCAAGTCTCATTAATGAATCTACCGTTTGCGGCGTAGGATTGATAATATCGATTAAACGCTTATGTGTACGCATTTCAAATTGCTCGCGAGAATCTTTATATTTGTGAACCGCGCGCAAAATCGTGTAGACGGCTTTTTCAGTTGGAAGCGGGATTGGACCCGATACATTCGCACCTGAACGTTTTGCTGTTTCTACAATTTTCTCCGCCGATTGGTCCAAGATTCTATGATCATACGCTTTTAATCTAATCCTGATCTTTTGTTTTGCCATTACTTTCCCTCCTTTTCGCCTATTTTAGAAATAGACTTGCTCCATGAAAATTTCCCCATACACTCGCCATGGCAAAGCGGCCGGGTGTATCGGCAACCTTCCACATCATTGCAGTCAAAAACCAACATTATACATTATACAGATATTATATAGCCAATGCAATATGAAACAACAAATAATGCCGTTAATTTGACTGTTTCATTATACAGACGTTCCAGCAATTTTTCAACAATGGCTTTTCGCCTGCTTTTTCCGGGTATATTATCTGAAAAAGGGCATGTCGCTTTCTGATTAAAAAATATTTTTATCTGAAAGGTGTTTACAAAACAGCTTGGTTTGTATATTATGGTTAATAAGTTTCCCTAGGGCAACTATTTGTCCTTAGGTAACATTTCCTGCAGACAGTTAAATTTTCATTAATGATATAAAGAAAAGATAAGGAAGGTGAAAAGTTATGACAGATAAAGCCATTACTGTGCGGAACCTATCTGTATCCTATTATGGAAAGGAAGTCCTCAGAGACATCAATTTTTCTTGTGACAATGGAAAGCTTGTAGGAATAATAGGGCCAAATGGCGCAGGAAAATCAACCATGATGAAAGCAGCTCTTGGTCTAATCCCCAAAGACAGTGGGCAAGTCAGCATTGGAGGGAAACCTCTTGATGAAATGAGAAGATTGATTGCCTATGTACCGCAGCGGTCGAATATTGACTGGGATTTTCCGATTGTAGTCAAGGATACCGTCCTTCTAGGGACCTACCCAAAGCTCGGCCTATTTCACCGTCCCAAAAAAGAAGACAGGGAATGGGCGTTGGCGTGTCTCGAAAAGGTTGGAATGGAACAATTTGCAAACAGCCAGATTGGGGAATTATCCGGGGGTCAGCAGCAACGTGTATTTCTTGCCCGCTCCCTGGCGCAAAGAGCCAAGTATTTCTTTATGGACGAACCGTTTGTCGGGATTGATGTGTCCAGTGAAGAAGTCATTATTAACATCTTAAAAGGTTTAAGGGATGAAGGTAAAACCGTTTTTGTCGTACACCATGACCTTACGAAGGTGGAAAACTACTTTGATGACCTTATTTTGGTAAACAAGCAATTGATCGGCGCGGGGCCTGTGGATCGCGTCTTCAGACCGGAATTAATGCAGGCCGCCTACAAGACCCCCATTCCGCTGCTCAATAGTTTGGGGGTTGGCGTGTAATGGAGTTCATTCATGATTTAATGACTTATGAGTTTTTACAAAAGGCATTCCTCACATCTATCATGGTCGGGATCATTTGCGGTGTGATCGGCAGCTTTATCATCCTGCGCGGAATGGCACTGATGGGCGATGCCATCTCACACGCCGTTCTGCCCGGGGTGGCCGTTTCCTATCTGCTGGGAATCAACTTTTTCTACGGAGCCGTGGTAACGGGCATCCTAACAGCGCTCGGCATTGGGTTAATCAGCCAAAACAGCCGGATTAAAAATGACTCTTCGATAGGGATTGTTTTTTCTGCAGCTTTCGCTCTGGGAATTATTTTAATTACCTTGGCCCAAAGTGCTACCGATCTGACACAGATTCTGTTTGGAAATGTACTTTCGGTCAGATCCTCCGATATGTGGCTGACCCTCATTGTCGGTGCATTAGTCATCCTTATTGTGGTTTTATTTTATAAAGAGCTGCTTGTCTCTAGTTTTGATGAAACAATGGCTGCTGCGTACGGACTAAAAACCAGGCTGATTCATTATATGATCATGGTGTTGCTAACGCTTGTCACTGTTGCATCCTTGCAGACGGTTGGAGTGATTCTTGTGGTGTCCATGTTAATTACTCCGGCATCGACAGCTTATCTGCTGACGAACCGTCTATCAACCATGATTGTACTTGCTTCGGTATTTGGAGCATTATCTTCAATCATCGGATTATATTTCAGTTTCATCTATAACCTGCCCTCCGGACCTGTAATTGCTTTAGCAACAACAGCTATTTTTGTCCTGGCGTTTCTTTTTTCTCCAAAACAGGGAATTCTTTGGAGAATGATAAAGGCAAACAAACATAAGGCGATAGCCGGCTGAACATTGGCAGGAAAAGTGTATAGAAATATTTAATGGAAAGGGAGTTTCACTGAGAATGAAAAGTATGTTGAAATGGATTGGATGGGCAAGCATTGCAGTGTTTTTGCTTGCAGCTTGCGGAAATGACAAATCGGGAGCGGGAGCTGGAGCCAAAGGGGATGGACCTTTAAAGGTTGTCACTTCTTTTACGATCATTGAAGACCTGGCACGGGAAATAGGCGGGGATGATGTGGAGATACACAACCTCGTACCTACCGGTACCGACCCTCATGAGTATGAGCCGCTGCCCGAAGATATTAAAAAAGCCACTGATGCGGATGTACTTTTTTACAATGGACTGAATCTTGAAGGCGGAAAAAGCGGATGGTTTTTCAAAATGGTCGACTCTGTCGGCCAAAAAGAAGAGAATATATTTAGTTTGACGGAGCGGGTTGAACCGATGTATTTGAGCAGTGAGGACGGGAAGGAAGAAGAAATCAATCCACATGCTTTTATTGATCCCAATGTCGGCATAAAAATGGCCGAGGATATGCGGGATGCTTTTATGAAAATCGACCCCGACCGCAAACAAAATTACGAGAAACGCGGCAATGATTATATCGACAGATTGAAAAAGATTGAAAGTGAATACGAGAAAAAGCTGGGTGATATCTCTGAAGAAAACCGCATTTTAGTTACAAGTGAGCGTGCCTTCCAATATTTGGCCAAACATTATGGATTGAAAGAGGCCTATATCTGGGCAATTGATACGGAGGAAAACGGGTCGCCTTCCCAAATCAAATCTCTCGTTCAGTTCCTTAAGGACCATCCTGTACCGGTTCTTTTCGTAGAATCCAACGTGGATACGCGGCCGATGGAAACTGTTTCTAAAGAATCCGGGGTCCCCATTTATGAAAAACCAATCTATTCAGATGAGATAGGGAAGCCCGGCGATGAGGTCGATACGTATATCAAATATCTAAAATACAATATTGACATCATGTACGATGGACTATCCAAATAGTCTTGGGGCTGTCGGTGTCATGTGTGACAGCTCCTTTTCTTTGAGTCTAACCCCATAAGTTTAGAATTAAAAACGAGCAGGGAGTGATCAGTTCCCTGCTCGTTTATTATGGCTTCTTAGACACCATTTATAATTATTTTTCAATAGAAGTAACAACACCGGAACCAACTGTACGTCCACCTTCACGGATTGAGAAACGAGTTCCGTCTTCAATCGCAATTGGGGAGATAAGCTCAACAGTCATTTCGACGTTGTCGCCAGGCATAACCATTTCTACTCCCTCAGGAAGGTTGATGATGCCAGTTACATCCGTTGTACGAAAATAGAACTGGGGACGGTAGTTGGAGAAGAATGGAGTGTGACGTCCACCTTCTTCCTTAGAAAGCACATAAACTTCAGCTTTAAATTTTGTATGCGGAGTAATGGAACCTGGTTTAGCCAACACTTGGCCGCGTTGGATTTCGTCACGGGAAATACCGCGAAGAAGGGCTCCGATGTTGTCTCCGGCTTCAGCATAGTCAAGAAGCTTGCGGAACATCTCTACTCCGGTAACAGTTGTTTTCTTGGATTCTTCAGCAAGGCCGATGATTTCTACTTCGTCGCCAACTTTCACTTGACCGCGCTCTACACGGCCAGTTGCAACTGTTCCACGTCCAGTAATGGAGAATACGTCCTCAACCGGCATCATGAATGGTTTGTCGGTTTCACGCTCTGGAGTTGGGATGTAAGTATCAATGGCCTCCATTAATTCAACGATTTTTTCCTCCCATTCGGGTTCTCCTTCAAGAGCTTTAAGAGCAGAACCTTTGATCACAGGAATGTCATCGCCAGGGAATTCATATTCAGAAAGAAGATCACGGATCTCCATTTCTACCAATTCCAATAATTCTTCATCGTCAACCATGTCGCATTTGTTCATGAATACAACAATGTAAGGAACACCTACGTTACGAGAAAGAAGGATATGCTCACGAGTTTGCGGCATTGGGCCGTCAGCAGCAGACACAACAAGAATCGCGCCGTCCATTTGAGCAGCGCCCGTGATCATGTTTTTAACATAGTCAGCGTGTCCTGGGCAGTCTACGTGTGCATAGTGGCGTTTATCCGTTTCATATTCTACATGGGAAGTAGAGATGGTAATTCCCCGCTCCCGCTCTTCAGGAGCGTTGTCAATCATGTCATAACCTTTTGCTTCAGCACCGCCGCGTTTTGCCATTACAGTGGTGATTGCAGCCGTCAAAGTTGTTTTACCATGGTCAACGTGTCCGATTGTACCAATATTCGCATGTTCTTTGGAACGATCAAATTTTTCCTTAGCCATTAGGAAATCCTCCTTTGTAATTAAAAAGTATGAAGTATGATAGAGCGCTCTAAAGCCGGGGGATTCCCCGTCTTTAAAGCTGCCCGGATATCTATAAGTAGTTATACTTGATAGACGTTGTAAAATCAATTATTCACCGCTATTTTTTTTGATAATCTCTTCAGCAATTGATTTGGGCACTTCTTCATAGTGATCAAAGTGCATTGTATACGTACCGCGTCCTTGTGTATTGGAACGAAGGGAGGTCGCATAACCGAACATTTCGGAAAGAGGAACAAATGCTCTTACGACTTGGGCATTGCCTCTTGCTTCCATTCCTTCAACGCGTCCGCGGCGGGATGTGATGTCACCCATTGTATCGCCAAGATATTCCTCGGGCACCGTTACTTCCACTCTCATGATGGGCTCCAAGAGAACCGGGTCACATTTTTTCGCGGCATTTCTAAGAGCGAGCGAAGCGGCAATTTTAAAGGCCATTTCACTGGAGTCAACATCGTGGTAGGAGCCGTCATATAATTTGGCCTTTACATCGATGAGCGGGTACCCCGCCAACACTCCGTTGCTCATCGCATCTTCCAGGCCGGCCTGAACCGCTGGAATATATTCGCGAGGAACAACGCCCCCTACGATGGCATTTTCAAATTCAAAGCCCTGTCCTTCTTCAAGCGGCGAAAATTCGATCCAAACGTGTCCGAATTGTCCGCGTCCCCCGGATTGGCGTACGAATTTTCCTTCCACCTGTGCCGACTTACGGAAAGTTTCACGGTAGGAAACTTGCGGTGCACCCACATTTGCTTCCACTTTAAACTCACGCTTTAAGCGGTCGACGATAATGTCAAGGTGAAGTTCCCCCATTCCGGCAATAACGACTTGGCCTGTTTCAGGGTTCGTTTCGGCACGGAAAGTCGGGTCCTCTTCC
The DNA here is from genome assembly GCF_047228825.1 of Siminovitchia jepli. Lineage (NCBI taxonomy): Bacteria > Bacillati > Bacillota > Bacilli > Caryophanales > Bacillaceae > Siminovitchia > Siminovitchia jepli. The sequence goes on along the minus strand of NZ_JBFEGN010000015.1, from coordinate 29,920 downwards.
TGAAGTTTTGCAAGAGCCGCACCCATTTTATCCTGGTCAGCTTTCGATTTAGGCTCGATCGCAACTTCAATAACCGGATCAGGGAATTCCATCGATTCCAAGATTACCAGGTTTTTCTCGTCACAAAGCGTGTCGCCTGTACTTGTATCTTTCAATCCAACGGCTGCAGCAATGTCGCCGCTGTATGCAGTTGAAATTTCCTCACGGTGGTTTGCATGCATTTGCAGGATGCGGCCGATCCGTTCCCGCTTGCCCTTCGTCGAGTTTTGAACGTAAGAGCCGGACTCAAGCTTACCGGAATATACCCGGAAGAATGTAAGACGGCCTACGTATGGGTCAGTCATGACTTTAAAAGCGAGGGCTGAGAAGGGTTCGTTGTCGTCAGCATGACGCTCTACTTCTTCGTCTGTTCCCGGCACAATGCCTTTAATGGACGCGATGTCCGTAGGAGCCGGCAAATAGTCAATGACTGCATCAAGAACCGGCTGTACGCCTTTATTTTTAAAGGCAGTTCCGCACAGTACCGGATAAAATTCAACTTTCAAGGTAGCTGCGCGAATGGCCGCTTTTAATTCTTCAGCCGTGATTTCTTCGCCCTCAAGATATTTCATCATGAGCTCCTCATCAAAATCGGAAACGGCTTCGATTAAGCTTGCGCGCATTTCCTCCGCTTTGTCTTTCAAATCATCCGGAATTTCTGATTCGGTTGCATCAAGGGCATCGCCTTCGTAAATCCATGCTTTCATTTCCACCAGGTCCACTACACCCTTAAAGCTGTCTTCCGCACCAATTGGAAGCTGGATTGCATGGGCATTTGCCTGTAAACGGTCATGAAGCGTTTTGATCGCGAACTCAAAATCCGCGCCAATTTTGTCCATTTTGTTTACAAAGACAATCCGTGGAACTCCGTAAGTTGTCGCTTGCCGCCATACTGTTTCTGTTTGCGGCTCAACGCCCGATTGGGCGTCAAGGACGGTTACGGCGCCATCAAGCACCCGCAAAGAACGTTCAACTTCAACTGTGAAGTCTACGTGGCCAGGAGTATCGATGATGTTGACGCGGTAACCTTTCCACTGTGCCGTTGTAGCGGCCGATGTAATCGTGATTCCACGCTCCTGCTCCTGCTCCATCCAGTCCATTTGCGAGGCACCTTCGTGAGTTTCACCCACTTTATGAATGCGTCCCGTATAGAAAAGAATGCGCTCAGTTGTTGTAGTTTTACCGGCATCAATGTGAGCCATGATTCCGATATTACGAGTCTTTTCTAAGGAGAACTCTCTAGGCATCTCGTATTTCTCCTTCCTGGAATGTATAAATAACTATCAGTAATAAATCTTCTGTGCTTACCAGCGGTAATGGGCAAACGCTCTGTTTGCTTCCGCCATTTTATGCGTGTCTTCACGTTTTTTAACGGAAGCTCCGCTGTTGTTGGCTGCATCAAGAATTTCATTCGCCAAACGCTCTTCCATCGTTTTTTCACCGCGGAGGCGAGCGTAGTTTACTAACCAGCGCAGCCCAAGCGTGGAACGGCGCTCAGGACGCACTTCAACCGGTACTTGGTAGTTTGCCCCACCAACCCGGCGGGCTCTTACTTCCAATACGGGCATGATGTTTTTGAGTGCTTGTTCAAACACTTCCATGGCATCTTTGCCGGATCTTTCTTGAACGATATCAAATGCTGAATATAAGATAGACTGTGCTTTTCCTCTTTTTCCGTCTACCATAAGTTTGTTGATCAGACGAGTAACAAGCTTAGAGTTATAGATCGGATCAGGGAGAACGTCTCTTTTGGCAACAGGTCCTTTACGTGGCATTGAGGTTCCTCCTTTCGCGATTTGTTAAAAATCTGTTATAATCGATTATTTTTTCTCTTTAGGGCGTTTTGTTCCGTATTTGGAACGACTTTGTGCACGGTTCTCCACTCCGGCCGTGTCCAGAGCGCCGCGAACAATGTGATAACGTACACCCGGCAAGTCTTTCACGCGTCCGCCGCGGATCAGCACAACGCTGTGTTCTTGCAAGTTATGTCCGATTCCGGGAATGTAGGCAGTAACCTCAATGCCATTTGTCAAACGGACACGGGCATATTTACGAAGGGCAGAGTTTGGCTTTTTGGGCGTCATTGTCCCTACACGCGTACATACACCACGTTTTTGAGGTGACGATACATTTGTCGTTGTTTTTTTGAAGCTGTTATAGCCTTTATTAAGCGCAGGAGAGTCAGAAGTGGTTACTTTAGACTTTCTTGGCTTGCGGACCAATTGGTTAATTGTAGGCATTGTTTGCTCCTCCTTTCAACATTTTTATAGTCCCACACATCCAGGTGGTTCTTTTTTAAGGCAAAAAAACAAGTTTTTGCAGGACAATAGGGATTTTCTGCAAAAACACCTTTAGTGAGTAATGGCAACCGTTGCCGCTCCTACTTCAATTCCGCACGCTTTGCCCAACTTTTTCATCGAGTCCACTTTTGTAATGGGGACGTTCGCTTCGTTGGCGGTTTGAATGATGTTTTCAGTGATGCGCGGGTCGGCATCTTCAGCAACTATCACTTCAATCACGTGTCCGGATTTCAGGGCCCTCAACGTTTGCTTTGTTCCTATGATAACATTTGCAGCCTGTGACACTTTTTCATAAGACAATTTGCATATCCTCCAAAGTAACAGGTTATTGATAGGATCACCTTGAATATATTATCATCTGATATTTTCAATGTCAACATAAACAGAGAAAATTTATGACCCGCCAGCCTGAAAGCTGGCGGACCGCTGTTATTGTTGTTCCACGTTTACCGTTTCCTCTTGCTTCCCGATCACGGCTCTTGCTTTCCTGTAACGCTGCATGCCTGTTCCCGCAGGGACCAGTTTGCCAATAATGACGTTTTCTTTTAAGCCGAGCAGTTCGTCCCGCTTTCCTTTGATGGCGGCATCGGTCAGGACGCGCGTCGTTTCCTGGAAGGATGCGGCTGACAAGAACGAATCCGTTTCAAGCGATGCTTTGGTAATACCGAGCAATACCGGACGGCCGGTTGCCGGCGTCTTCTCTTCCAACAGGGCTTTTTCATTTGCATCCGTAAACTGGTGAATGTCAAGAAGCGTTCCGGGCAGCACATCGGTATCCCCGGCGTCTGTCACCCTGACTTTGCGGAGCATTTGGCGCACCATTACTTCGATATGCTTGTCGCCGATTTCAACTCCTTGCATCCGGTAAACTTTTTGCACTTCACGGAGCAGGTACTCTTGCACCGCAGCTACATCGCGTGTACGGAGAAGCTCTTTAGGATCAATCGACCCTTCGGTCAATTCCTGCCCGCGCTCTACATGGTCATCGACAGCTACGCGCAAGCGGGCTGTATAAGGAGCCGTGTATGTTTTGCTTTCTATTTCACCCTGGATGACAATTTCGTGCTGGCGGTCCCTGCCCTCATTAATGGCCGTGACTGTACCGCTGATTTCCGAAATAACCGCCTGCCCTTTCGGGTTCCGCGCTTCAAACAATTCCTGGATACGGGGAAGACCCTGGGTAATATCGTCTCCGGCAACGCCCCCGGTATGGAATGTTCTCATTGTTAACTGTGTACCAGGTTCACCAATCGATTGGGCAGCAATGATTCCAACTGCCTCGCCGACATCCACGACGGATCCGGTCGCCAGGTTGCGGCCGTAGCATTTTTTGCATACTCCGTGACGCGCGTTGCATGTAAATGCCGAGCGGATCCACACTTGCTCAATACCGGCGTTGACAATTTCTTTTGCTGTGTCCTCAGTGATGAGCGTGTTTTCCGGAATGATGATTTCTCCCGTTTCAGGATGTACGACTTTTTTACGCGTAAAGCGGCCGACAAGCCTTTCTTCCAATGACTCGATTTCTTCGGATCCATCCTTTAATGCCGCTACGAGAAGTCCGCGGTCTGTTCCGCAGTCGTCTTCCCGGACGATGACATCCTGGGCCACATCAACAAGGCGCCTTGTCAAGTATCCGGAGTCCGCTGTCTTAAGCGCCGTATCCGCCAATCCTTTACGTGCTCCATGCGTCGAAATAAAGTACTCGAGTACCGTTAAACCTTCACGGAAGCTTGATTTGATCGGAAGTTCAATGATTCGGCCGGCCGGGTTGGCCATCAGTCCGCGCATTCCCGCAAGCTGGGTAAAGTTGGACGGGTTACCACGGGCACCGGAATCGCTCATCATGTAGATCGGGTTCAAGTTGTCGAGGGACTCCATCAATTTATCCTGTATTTGATCCTTCGCCGCGCTCCAAATGGAAATAACACGGTCATAACGCTCTTCATCGGTTATCAAACCACGCTTGAACTGCTTCATGACGTTATCCACTTTTAATTGGGCTTCCTCCAAGATCGTTTCCTTCTCGGACAATACGACGATATCGGAAACACCAACAGTAATACCGGCTTTTGTTGAATATTTGAAGCCCAAATTTTTCATCCGGTCAAGCATTTTGGATGTTTCGGTAATCTGGAATCTCTTAAAGATTTCCGAAATGATGTTTCCAAGTATTTTTTTATTAAACGGCCGTACGAGCGGCTGATTTTGAATATATTCACGAACGTTCTCCGTTGGAGACACGAAGTATTTGTCAGGCGTATTTCCTTCCAGATTTTTGTTCGTCGGCTCATTAATGTATGGAAACGAAGGCGGCAAAATCTCGTTGAATATGATTTTGCCCACAGTCGTAATGAGCAATTTTTTCCGCTGTTCGTCCGTAAATTTTTCGTTCTTAAGCGACTCGGCATGAATGGCAATCCGGGAATGGAGGTGCACGTAGCCGTTATGATACGCAAGCAGCGCCTCATTCGGATTTGTAAAAATCATGCCTTCGCCCGTGGCACCTTCGCGCTCAAGCGTCAAATAATAGTTGCCGAGAACCATATCCTGTGATGGCGTAACGACCGGTTTCCCGTCCCTTGGATTGAGGATGTTTTGGGCGGCAAGCATCAGCAGCCTTGCCTCAGCCTGGGCTTCCGCTGAAAGCGGGACGTGGACAGCCATTTGGTCACCATCAAAGTCGGCATTGTAAGCTGTACAAACAAGCGGGTGAAGGCGAATGGCCCTTCCTTCAACAAGCGTCGGCTCAAATGCCTGGATTCCAAGCCTGTGTAACGTCGGTGCACGGTTCAACAGAACCGGATGTTCCTGAATCACTTCTTCAAGTACATCCCAAACCTCGGGATGAACACGCTCGATTTTGCGTTTTGCACTTTTTATGTTGTGTGCAAGCCCTTTTTCAACAAGCTCTTTCATGACGAAAGGCTTGAACAGCTCAAGTGCCATTTCTTTTGGAAGTCCGCACTGGTACATTTTCAAGTTTGGACCCACGACGATCACCGAACGCCCTGAATAATCAACACGTTTGCCAAGCAGGTTTTGGCGGAAGCGCCCCTGTTTTCCTTTCAGCATGTGGGAAAGGGATTTAAGCGGGCGGTTTCCCGGCCCCGTTACCGGGCGTCCTCTCCGTCCGTTGTCGATTAAGGCATCCACCGCTTCCTGAAGCATCCGCTTCTCATTCTGAACGATAATTCCGGGAGCACCTAGGTCCAACAACCTTTTCAGACGGTTGTTTCTGTTAATGACCCGGCGGTACAAATCGTTCAAATCTGATGTTGCGAAGCGGCCGCCCTCAAGCTGCACCATCGGGCGCAGTTCAGGGGGAATGACCGGAAGTACTTCGAGAACCATCCAGTCCGGATGATTTCCCGAGTGACGGAACGCTTCAATTACTTCAAGGCGTCTGATGGCACGTGTCCGGCGTTGACCCTGCGCTGTTTTCAGCTCTTCTTTCAGTTGATCCGCTTCCTTATCAAGATCGATGTCCTGCAATAGTTTTTTGATCGCTTCCGCACCCATGGAAGCTTGGAACTGCGTTCCATATTTTTCACGGTAAGCACGGTATTCTCTTTCGGATAAAAGCTGTTTCTTTTCCAGGGTCGTATCTCCAGGGTCTGTCACGACATAGGACGCAAAGTAAATAATTTCTTCCAATGCCCTTGGCGACATATCAAGGAGAAGCCCCATCCGGCTCGGAATCCCTTTAAAATACCAAATGTGAGAGACGGGAGCGGCAAGCTCAATATGGCCCATGCGCTCGCGGCGAACTTTCGCCCTTGTTACTTCAACGCCGCATCGGTCACAAACGACACCTTTATAACGTACGCGCTTGTATTTGCCGCAGTGACACTCCCAATCTTTCGTCGGTCCGAAAATACGCTCGCAGAAAAGGCCGTCTTTTTCTGGTTTAAGTGTTCTATAGTTGATTGTTTCCGGCTTTTTCACTTCCCCATATGACCATGAACGAATCTTATCTGGTGAAGCAAGGCCTATTTTCATATACTCAAAATTGTTTACATCCAACAAGGGGCCTACCTCCCTTTTCATATACAGGTTTAACCCTTATTGCCTTGACGAATTGATTATTCTTTTGTCGCGGCTGTTTCTTCCACTTTTGTTTCCGGGGCGATGTTCAACGTGTCTGCCTGATGAACGTCATCTTCATCCTCAAGTTCGCGCATTTCGATCTCCTGTTCATCACCCGACAGAATTTTGACGTCCATTCCAAGGCTTTGCAATTCTTTGATCAAAACTTTGAACGATTCGGGGACGCCCGGTTCCGGCACGTTTTCCCCTTTAACGATTGCCTCGTACGTTTTGACACGTCCGACAACATCGTCTGATTTGACAGTCAGGATTTCCTGAAGCGTGTAAGCAGCGCCATAGGCTTCAAGTGCCCATACTTCCATCTCGCCAAAACGCTGTCCGCCAAATTGGGCCTTGCCGCCAAGCGGTTGTTGAGTGACGAGTGAGTATGGTCCAGTGGAACGGGCATGCAATTTGTCGTCAACCATGTGTGCCAATTTCAGCATGTACATGACACCGACGGAAACCCTTGTATCAAACGGTTCTCCCGTTCTTCCGTCATAAAGGACTGTTTTCGCATCGGAGGACATACCGGCTTCTTCGATTGTGTCCCAAACATCTTCCTCAGTGGCTCCGTCAAAAACAGGCGAGGCCATGTGAAGGCCGAGATTTCTTGCCGCCATTCCCAGGTGCAGCTCCAATACTTGCCCGATGTTCATCCTTGAAGGAACACCAAGCGGGTTAAGCATGACATCCACAGGGGTACCGTCAGGCATAAACGGCATATCCTCTTCAGGCAATATCCGTGAAATAACCCCTTTGTTCCCGTGGCGTCCAGCCATTTTATCCCCTTCTGAGATTTTTCTCTTCTGAACAATATACACCCTGACAAGTTGATTCACTCCAGGTGCGAGTTCATCACCCTCTTCACGGTTGAATACTTTTACATCAAGGACAATTCCGCCGCCGCCGTGTGGCACTCTGAGTGACGTATCACGAACTTCACGCGCTTTTTCTCCAAAAATGGCATGAAGGAGGCGTTCTTCGGCGGTTAATTCTGTTACGCCTTTGGGAGTTACCTTTCCGACGAGCAGGTCTCCATCTTTTACCTCTGCACCTATGCGGATAATGCCGCGTTCATCGAGGTTTTTAAGTGCCTCTTCCCCGACGTTTGGAATGTCTCTTGTCATTTCTTCGGGACCAAGCTTCGTATCACGGGCTTCTGATTCATATTCTTCAATATGAATCGATGTATACACATCGTCCTTTACAAGACGTTCGCTCATAATAATGGCATCCTCATAGTTGTAGCCTTCCCATGTCATGAAGGCGACAAGAACGTTGCGGCCAAGGGCAAGTTCCCCTTGATCCATGGAAGGCCCATCCGCCAGGATCTCACCTTTCGTTACACGATCGCCGACATTCACAATCGGACGCTGGTTATAGCAGGTGCCCTGGTTGGAACGGATAAACTTGAGCAAGCGATATTTATCGAGATCGCCTTTGACTTCAACGCCATCCAGCGTTTGAATGCGGCGCACCCAAATTTCCCGGGCTTCAATGTGCTCGACGATGCCGTCATGTTTACAAATAACGGCCGCGCCCGAATCTTTTGCAGAGACATATTCCATTCCGGTTCCGACAAGCGGCGCTTCCGGTTTCATAAGCGGAACAGCTTGCCGCTGCATGTTCGCTCCCATTAGCGCACGGTTTGAGTCGTCGTTTTCCAGAAACGGTATACATGCCGTTGCGGCAGATACGACTTGTTTTGGAGATACGTCCATATAGTCGATACGTTCCCTTTTCACAACTGTATTTTCTCCACGGAAACGGGCAATGACTTCTTCGTTGAGAAAGCCGCCTTCTTTTGTGAGAGGGGCGTTTGCCTGGGCGACAACATAGTTATCTTCTTCATCCGCTGTCAAATAGTCAATCTGGTCCGTGACAAGCCCGGTTTCAGGATCAACCCGGCGATACGGTGTTTCGATAAAACCGAAGCGGTTTACTTTTGCATAAGTTGAAAGCGAGTTAATCAGGCCGATGTTGGGACCTTCAGGCGTTTCAATCGGACACATGCGCCCATAGTGGGAATAGTGGACGTCACGGACTTCCATGCCCGCACGCTCACGAGTCAAACCGCCCGGTCCAAGTGCCGACAGCCTGCGTTTATGCGTCAATTCCGCAAGCGGATTCGTCTGATCCATGAATTGCGACAACTGGGAGCTTCCGAAAAACTCTTTAATGGAAGCAATGACAGGCCGGATATTAATTAATTGCTGCGGTGTGATCGTCTGAATGTCCTGGATGGACATGCGCTCGCGCACGACACGCTCCATACGGGACAAACCGATTCTGAACTGGTTTTGAAGCAATTCTCCGACAGATCTCAAACGGCGGTTCCCCAAATGGTCGATATCGTCCGTATCCCCGACACCATACAGCAAATCAAAGAAATAGCTGATGGATGCAATAATATCAGCAGGCGTAATATTCTTTATTTCTTCTTCAATAAAGGCATTGCCGATCACATTAATCGTTTTTTCTTCGTCATCGTTGGGAGCATATATTTTGACTGTTTGGACCGTAATATCATCTTCCACTACACCGCCATGGCTGTTGTATGTTGTAAATCCTGCACCCTTTTCAAGAAACGGAATCAATTTGTCCAGCGTACGGCGGTCAAGAAAAGTTCCTTTTTCCGCGATGATTTCACCCGTTTCCGGATCAGCAAGCGTTTCAGCAAGCCGCTGGCCAAACAAACGGTTTTTTATATGAAGCTTTTTATTGATTTTATAACGTCCAACATTGGCCAAATCATATCGCTTTGGATCAAAAAAACGGGAGATCAGCAAGCTTTTGGCATTTTCCACTGTTGGGGGCTCGCCTGGACGAAGGCGTTCATAAATTTCCAGAAGCGCTTTTTCCACACTCTCCGTATTGTCTTTTTCGAGTGTATTTCTGAGATATTCATTATCTCCGATCAGTTCGATGATTTCTTGATCAGAACCGAACCCAAGCGCACGCAAAAGAACCGTTACCGGCAGTTTTCTCGTCCGGTCAATCCGGACATACACGACATCTTTTGCATCTGTTTCGTACTCGAGCCATGCTCCGCGGTTCGGAATGACCGTAGCCGTAAAACCTTTTTTGCCGTTTTTGTCAATTTTGGCGCTGTAATACACGCTTGGTGACCGAACGAGCTGGGAAACAATGACACGTTCTGCTCCATTGATGATGAATGTCCCCATTTCCGTCATCAGCGGAAAGTCGCCCATGAAGACGTCCTGGTCTTTTACTTCGCCTGTTTCTTTATTTAAAAGGCGCAATTTGACGCGAAGCGGGGCAGAGTATGTGGCATCGCGCTCTTTTGCTTCCTCCACGGAATATTTCGGTTCGCCGAGACTGTAATCAATAAATTCCAAAGATAAATTCCCGGCAAAGTCTTCGATTGGGGAGATGTCCTGAAACATTTCCTTTAAGCCCTCATCAAGAAACCATTGATAGGAAGAAGATTGGATTTCAATTAGATTTGGCAGCTCCAATACTTCACTAATGCGGGCAAAGCTTCTGCGTTTGCGGTGTCGTCCGTACTGAACAAGTTGACCTGTCAACTGTTTCACCCCTCAAATCATGCATTTTAATGATTGATACCCATCCAGGAATAAAGGAAGATACAAATCATCAGACAAAAAAGAAAAATGGTTTTGCTTTGAAAACCACAATTTTCCCCGAGACAAACTTATATTTATTCATTTTTTCCATAAAAGCCATTGATTATACGTCTAAAATATGCTTTTAGGTGATTTTATGGAAAACATTATATTGGCATCTTACAATGCTATCATAAAAGTGTTGAAGAATCAAATTTTTATTGCCTTCAAAATAAAATACCCTTTTTTCTTGTTTACAACGTTCACCTTGCCGAACAACTCTTCCAATTTCACTTTGGCCGAAGGTGCACCTTGTTTTTTTTGAATTACAACCCACAGCTCCCCGCCGTGTGCCAAATGGGAGAAACTGCCTTCAAATATATCAAAAACAACCTGCTTTCCGGCCCTGATGGGCGGATTTGTCAAAATAGCGGCGAAGTTTCTTTCTTGTATGCTTTGAAAACCGGAGCTCTCATATATGGCAACATTTTCAATGCCATTTTGTTGCGCATTCTCTTTAGCCAAGCCGAGTGCGCGTTCATTTACATCAGTCATGTGAACATGCCTGCCGGGATAATCCTTTGCGATGCTCAAGCCAATCGGACCATAGCCGCAGCCAACGTCCAGCACGGGCCCGTCTATATCAGGCATGGAAAAAGATTCAAGAAGGTGCCTGGAACCGAAGTCGACCTCACCTTTGGAAAATACACCCCGGTCCGTTTTAAAATGAAAACTGCTTCCCCGTAATGTGGTGCTCCAATAGATCGGTTCGCTCTCTGTTTCGGGCCGGTGCGAATAATAATGATCCGTCATTTTTGGCTACCCCCGTTAACGTGCGAAAAAAGCCCGCCGTATATGGACGAGCTTTTTCCAGCACAATCATTACTTAACTTCGACTTCTGCCCCAACTTCTTCAAGTTTCGCTTTAAGTTCTTCAGCTTCTTCCTTGGATGCGCCTTCTTTGATTGGCTTGGGAGCGTTATCGACAAGCTCTTTCGCTTCTTTCAAGCCAAGGCCTGTAACTTCGCGAACCGCTTTGATCACTTTGATTTTTTGTGCACCCGCACTGGCAAGAATGACATCAAATTCCGTTTGTTCGGCAGCAGCTTCACCAGCAGCAGCCCCGCCGGCTACAGCAACCGGAGCAGCAGCCGTTACGCCGAACTCTTCTTCAATCGCTTTTACTAATTCATTTAATTCAAGAACTGTCATTTCTTTGACAGCTTCAATAATTTGCTCTTTCGTCATGATTTTTTCCTCCATTATTCGATTTAAGTAATTTGGGGTTTCAGTGTCTAATTCCGGGCGTTGCAGCCCGCGGTCCTTCGGTCCAATTCGGGAGGCTTGAAAGAATGCCTCTCTGATTGGCCCTCCTGCACATTTCGCTGATGGGCAAAGGCTTTCCCTTTACGTTACGCGCCTTGTTCTTCTTTTTGCTCTGCCACAGCTTTTGCAGCAAGCGCCAAGTTGCGAACTGGAGCTTGAAGAACGCTAAGCAGCATGGAAAGCAAGCCTTCGCGGGAAGGAAGATTTGCAAGTGCCTTGATTTCGTCCACAGTAGCGATGTTTCCTTCTATGACTCCCGCTTTGATTTCAAGGGCTTCATGTTCTTTCGCAAAGTTGTTTAAAATTTTGGCCGGCGCCACAACATCTTCCGTGCTGAATGCAATCGCATTCGGGCCAACCAGCGTTTCGTTCAGTCCGGCCAGGTCAGCAGCTTCTGCAGCACGGCGAGTCATTGAGTTTTTATAAACTTTAAACTCGACTCCCGCTTCACGAAGCTGTTTGCGGAGTTCTGTTACTTCTGCGACGTTTAATCCGCGGTAGTCAACAATGACTGTAGATACGCTTGATTTTAATTTTTCCCCAATTTCTTCAACAATTTGTTTCTTTTGCTCGATAACGTTGCTCACCTTTACACCTCCCAACATTTATACCATAAAAAAACCTCCATGCAGACTGGAGGTTTCATGCGTTCAATCATACGGACAGATTGAAAAAATATATCGCAATGACCTCGGCAGGAAATTAAGCTTTTTAAGCACCTGCTGTCTACGGTACAAATGTTTTAATTTAATTTTGGCAAACACATTTTACCCGATCGGCTGTTTGTTGTCAACTTATGCTTTGACGGAAACAGTGGCCGGGTCCACTTTAATGCCGGGCCCCATTGTCGAAGTGATCGTTACACTCTTCATGTATGTGCCTTTGGCAGCAGCCGGCTTTGCCTTTAAGAGCGTCTCATAAAGAGTTGAAAAGTTTTCTTCCAATTTGGCAGAGTCAAAGGAGACTTTACCGATCGGAACGTGAATAATTCCGGCTTTGTCCAAACGATATTCGACTTTACCCGCTTTGATTTCGTTGACCGCTTTGGCTACATCAAATGTAACCGTTCCTGTTTTCGGGTTGGGCATTAACCCTTTGGGACCAAGCGTCCGTCCAAGCTTGCCCACTTCACCCATCATGTCAGGGGTTGCGACAACGACATCAAAGTCAAGCCAGCCTTGGTTGATTTTGTTAATGTACTCTGTGTCTCCGACGTAGTCAGCTCCCGCAGCTTCAGCTTCTTTCGCTTTTTCGCCTTTGGCAAAAACGAGTACGCGTTGCGTTTTGCCAGTGCCGTTAGGCAGTACAACTGCACCGCGAATTTGCTGGTCCGCTTTTTTCGGGTCTACCCCAAGGCGGAATGCCGCTTCTACTGTCGCGTCAAATTTTGCATAATCCGTTTTTTTGACGAGTTCAATCGCTTCTGCAACTGCATAAGCTTTTGAACGGTCGACAAGCTTTAAAGCCTCAATGTATTTCTTGCCTTTTTTAGCCATTATAATATCCTCCTATATTGTGGTGATAGCGGAATAACCTCCCACGAAGAAGGTTGCAGATGGATGGCGCAACCCTGCAACCACCAACAATCAGTCTTCTATCTTGATTCCCATGCTGCGTGCAGTGCCTTCAACCATGAGCATTGCCGCTTCCACATTCGCCGCATTTAAATCCGGCATTTTCATTTCGGCGATCTCTCTCACTTTATCACGTTTAATGACAGCCGCCGTCTTCTTGTTTGGTTCACCGGAACCAGACTCGATGCCTGCTGCTTTTTTGAGAAGAACAGCCGCCGGCGGAGTTTTTGTTATGAATGTAAAAGAACGATCCTCAAACACTGTGATTTCAACAGGAATGATAAGTCCTGCCTGATCTTGTGTACGGGCGTTAAACTCTTTGCAGAAACCCATGATGTTTACGCCTGCCTGGCCGAGTGCCGGTCCGACTGGCGGTGCAGGATTCGCTTTTCCGGCAGGTATTTGCAATTTAACAATCTTAATGACTTTTTTAGCCACGAGACACACCTCCTTAAGTCCGTGATGTGGTAATAGGGTCTTCCCCTCCCACTCATAAAGCCGTCTGTTTCGAGACGGACTAACCTAAAAAATATTATCACTTTTGACAGCAAAATTCAAGTTGTTGCGAATCATATTTTTTCAATTTGGGCAAAGTCAAGTTCCACAGGTGTTTCCCTGCCAAACATATTGACAAGCACTCTAGCTTTTCCTTTATCTTGATCCAATGATTCTATCTTTCCGGATTGGTTGGCAAACGGACCTTCTTTTACCGAAACCGTTTCCCCCTGTTCAAACTGGACATCAACCTGGGGCTTTTCGAGGCCCATTCTCTTTAATATATAGTTGATTTCCTCAGGCAGAAGCGGCGTGGGCTTTGATCCTGAACCGGCGGAACCGACGAATCCCGTTACGCCCGGCGTGTTCCGGACGACATACCATGAATCATCTGTCATAATAAGCTCCACGAGCACATAGCCTGGAAAAACTTTTTTCTTGACTGTTTTCTTTTTGCCGTTTTTCATGGCAGTTTCTTCATCTTCAGGAACGATAACGCGGAAAATTTTGTCTTGCATTCCCATAGACTCTACCCTTTTTTCCAGATTTGCCTTCACCTTGTTCTCGTATCCCGAATAGGTGTGAACCACATACCAATTTTTTTCCATGGATTGGGACTGTTCGTCCTTCCCTCCCTATCAATTCTTTAAATATTGGCCAAATGAAAAAACCCGTCGATCGGGCTTTGAAGTACGGGTGCAAATATGCGATTGATAACATTATACCATGCAGCGTTTACTTATATACAAGTTTATCGAATGATTATTTACAATCCGAGAATAAGGCGTATGGATTTGGAAATGACTAAATCAACACCTGCAAAGAATAGTGCAAGTATGATGACCGTTGTGATAACGGTAATCGTATATCCCGTAAGTTCCTTTCGCTTCGGCCAGCTTACTTTTCTCATTTCTGTGCTGACGTTGCGGAAAAATTGAGTTATGCTTGACATGGATCTAACCTCCAACATAAAAAGTACGACGGATTACTTTGTTTCCTGGTGAAGTGTATGGGCATTGCAATGCCTGCAATATTTTTTCAATGTTAACCGCTTGCCTGCACCGCCTTTATGATTATCCGCTGTATAATTTCGTAAGCCGCACTCCGTGCAGGCCAAAGTGATTTTTCTCTTCATCTGACTTTCGCACCTGTTTCTTGATTATCCTATAAAAAATACCATAGGGGAATAAGGCTGTCAACTTGACAGCCGGGTTTACAAACTGATTTCACGCAGTTCCAGGTAGCGTTCCAGCTTCCGCTTGACCCTTTGAAGGGCATTGTCGATCGACTTTACGTGGCGGTCCAGTTCATCGGAAATCTCCTGGTACGTCCGCCCGTCCAAATAAAGCGCTAACACTTTTCTTTCAAGATCGCTTAACAGTTCGGTCATTTTGTCTTCAATACTACTAAATTTCTCCCGGTGAATGAGCAATTCTTCGGGATCCATGTTTTTGGCCCCGGAAATGACGTCCATCAGCGTACGGTCAGAATCTTCATCATAAATTGGCTTGTCCAAGGAAACGTAGGAGTTAAGTGGAATATGTTTTTGGCGAGTGGCAGTTTTTATAGCGGTAATGATTTGCCGTGTAATACATAGCTCCGCAAAAGCTTTAAACGAGGTGAGCTTTTCTTCCCTATAATCCCTGATCGCTTTATAGAGGCCAATCATGCCTTCCTGAATAATATCTTCACTGTCTGCCCCTATCAGAAAATAAGAACGCGCTTTAGCCCTGACGAAGTCGCGATATTTTTTAATAAGATAATCTAGCGCTTCGCCTTCTCCTTTGTGGACTAATTCTATTAAAGCTTCATCTTCCAGCAAATCGAATGCGACATTTTGATCAATTTTCATGTATGAAAGCACTCTTATCCCCCGTCCTTTTAACCGTCGATTAAAAATATTATACATGACAGAATTTTCTAACGTCAACTGATCATTTTTTTCCGCGCCGCCACTTTTCAAAGATTTCTGTCAAATCCTGACTGAGAGATATTTTTCCGGTAGGTGCGTGAGTTCGAGTTTTTTCGATTTTGTTCTCTATTTTTCGCCCGGTATCTTCTATTTCCTTTAATAGCTCCCTGGCGGAAATGCGCAATGCCCCCTGTCCAAAAATCACCCATTGCTCTGTAAAATCTGATGTTGCCACATATATTTTGTGACGAAGATCATTTAACTCCGTAGCCAGCTTTTCTATTCTTTCATCTGCGGTTTCTTCCGATTTTGTATAGATGACCTCCACCTTATGGTTCAAGTATTTTTTTTCAATGCCGCGGACGTGATAGGCATCAAAGACAACGATTACTTTTAAACCGGTAAACCCTTGGTAATCGGCCAGCAATTCAACCAGCCGGTCGCGGGCCGCTGCGAGATCTTTCTTTTTCAAATCGACGAGTTCAGGCCATGCCCCGATCATGTTGTAGCCGTCAACGATGAGGATGTCCATCCCTTCACCCCCGCAGCGGCCGGCGCTTCCGGTATACTTCATACATAAGCAAAGCGGCCGCTACCGATGCATTCAATGAAGTGACACGCCCAGCCATTGGCAAATGGATCAGAAAGTCGCATTTTTCTTTAACGAGGCGGCCGATTCCTCTTCCTTCACTTCCGATGACAATGGCGAGGGGAAGTGAGGCGTCCATCAGCCGGTAATCCCGGCTCTTTTTCGCTTCTGTTCCAAACACCCAGACTCCGCGATCTTTCAACTCATCGATTGTACGGGCAATATTCGTTACTCGGGCTACCGGGACATACTCAATTGCACCGGTTGAAAGCTTGGCCACCGTGGCGGTCAGGCCGACGGCCCGCCTTTTCGGAATGATAATCCCATGAACGCCCGCCGCATCTGCAGTCCTTAGGATGGATCCCAAATTATGCGGATCCTCCAGCTCATCCAAGATGAGGAAAAAGGGATCCTCTCCCTTTTCTTCCGCCCGCTTAAACAAGTCATCAATCTCGGCATATTGGTAAGCGGCCACTTCGGCAATGACACCTTGGTGGTTTTCTTTTGTCATTTGATCCATTTTTTGTTTTGGAACGTATTGAATTTGTATCTTTTTTTCATTTGCCAGTTGGATGATGGGCCTCATCTGCCCTCTTTGGGAACCTTCGGCTATCCAGATTTTATGCATATCGCGACCGGATTTTAAAGCTTCCAAAACCGGATTTTTTCCGGCGATCCATTGTCCGCTCATGCCGGGCCGCCTCCTTTTTTCTCTTGGTCTACACTCTCGATGGCCATTTGGACGATTTCCGAAAGCCGCTCCCGCTCATCCGCCAAATACAGCCAGCCGATTAACGCCTCAAAAGCCGTGCTGTGCCTGTACGTTTGGACATCGGTATTTTTCGGAATTGTCCCGGACTTGGCGTTTCTGCCGCGCCTGACGATCTCCAATTCCTTTTCTTTCAGGCATCCAAGATCAATCAACGTTTTCAATGTGGCCGCCTGCGCTTTTGCCGACACGAACCGTGTCGCTTCCGAATGAAGCCGGTGAGGCCTTGTTTTGCCGCTTGCAAGCAAGTACCTTCTGATAAACACGTCGTAAATGGCGTCACCCATATAGGCGAGCGCCAGGCTGTTTAATTGTTTATACTCTACCTCTACATTGGGCTGTGGGAGCTGCATCGTGTTATCCTCGCTTCCATCTTGTACCTTGTGCCGTATCTTCCAAAATGATGTTCATTTCTTTTAAGCGATCGCGGATTTCATCGGCGAGTTTGAAATTGCGTTCTTTCCGTGCTTCATTTCGCTGCCGAATCAGCTGTTCAATTTCCTCATCCAGCAATTCTTCCGTTTCCAGTTCGAGGCCCAGTACGGAAAAGAGTTCCTCAAATTCCTTCATGAAAGCCTCAATGACAGTCGTTGACGTATTTTTTCCCCTCAAATAGTAATTGGCTTGTTTGGCCAGCTCAAACAAAACAGAAATGCCGTCTGCTGTGTTAAAATCGTCATCCATCCTCACGATAAATTCATCGTGGAGCGATTTGATCTGATCAAGCCACTGCGAATCATCATCCGCCAGATTGGCGCTGACGCTGTGGCGGTGTTTTAAGTTCTGATACGCTGTTTTCAGCCTTTCCAACCCTGCGCCCGCATTGGCAAATAATTCTTCCGAATAGTTGATCGGGTTCCGGTAATGGACGGATAGCATGAAAAACCGCAAGATCTGCGGATCGTGTTCCCTAATAATATCATTGACCAACACGAAGTTGCCAAGTGATTTGGACATTTTCTCATTATCGATATTAATATATCCGTTATGCATCCAATAGCGGGCAAAAGTTTCACCCGTCATCGCTTCGGACTGGGCGATTTCATTCTCGTGATGCGGAAACGTCAAGTCCTGGCCGCCGGCATGAATATCAAGCGTATCACCCAAATACTTTCTCGCCATGGCGGAGCACTCGATATGCCAGCCCGGGCGGCCTTTCCCCCAAGGGCTCTCCCAGCAGATTTCCCCTTCTTTTGCCGCTTTCCATAAGGCAAAATCAAGGGCGTCTTCTTTTAACTCCCCCGGCTGGATACGCGCGCCAATTTTTAAGTCGTCAACCGACTGATGGGAAAGCTTGCCGTATCCATCAAATCTTCTCGTTTTAAAATAAACGTCACCGCCGGACTCATAAGCATAACCCTTTTCGACAAGCGCTTCAATAAATCGGATAATCTCATCCATATTTTCGGTCACGCGCGGATGGATATCCGCTTTTTTGCAGCCGAGCGCCGCTGTATCTTCAAAAAATGCCTGAATAAAACGGTCGGCCACCGTCAAGGCATCCACCCCGAGTTCCTTGGCAGCCTTGATAATTTTATCATCCACATCGGTAAAATTGGATACAAAATGGACATCGTATCCACGGTATTCCAGGTAACGGCGGACTGTATCGAACACAATCGCAGGCCTGGCATTCCCAATATGAATATAGTTGTAAACGGTCGGACCGCAAACGTACATTTTTACTTTTCCTTCTTCTAGCGGGACAAATGTCTCCTTTTTGCGCGTTAACGTGTTGTATATTTTAATCGTCATCCTGAGTGGCTCCTCTCCTGTTTCATGGCGGCAATTTCAGATTGCAGACGTGCAATTTCCGCTTCCATGGCTGAACAGCGGTCTGCAATTGGATCCGGCAAACTGTGGTTAAGATCCCTTTTCAACCTGACCCCGTCTTGTACAACGACCCGGCCCGGTATCCCGACAACCGTTGAATTGGGCGGTACATCTTTCAGCACGACCGATCCGGCCCCCACTTTTGAATACTCACCGATTGTAATATTTCCCAGCACCTTCGCCCCCGTGGAAATGAGGGCATGATCTTTAATTGTCGGGTGCCGTTTGCCTTTTTCCTTCCCGGTACCCCCGAGCGTTACTCCCTGAAACACCGTTACGTCATCGCCGATTTCACAAGTTTCCCCAATGACGACTCCCATCCCATGGTCAATAAAAAACCTGCGGCCGATTTTCGCTCCCGGATGGATTTCAATTCCGGTAAAAAAACGGTTGATTTGAGAAATGAGCCGTGCGATAAAAAACAATTTTCTTTTAAAAAACATGTGGGCGATCCTATGTGCCCAAATGGCATGCAAACCGGAATATGTTAAAACAACCTCCAGGACCGTGCGGGCCGCCGGGTCTTGATCAAACACGGTATCGATATCTTCCTTGATTCGTTTGAACATAAACGTCACTCCTCTCCCAATTCATAAAACTATCGCCGGAAAACACAAAAAACGTCTCCGATCTCTCAGAGACGCCTTTTTCGCGCGGTTCCACTCTGGTTGGATTTCAGCATTACCATGCTTTACACCCCAGCTTTTCCTTTATAACGGCAAGGGATCCGCTTGCACCTACTGGGATTTCCGTTCGGCACAAGGCTCAGAGGTGCATGTTCAAAAATCGAGTGGCTCAAACCGTTCTCAGCCGGCGGCGGTTCTCTCTGATCAGCATCGATTTTCTACTTTTCCTCTTCAACGCTTTTTTCTATAACTTTAATATATTACATTTTGAGCATTTTGTTAACGGATCAAACGCTCCAATCGGTTTTTTACTTTTTCTTTCCCCAACAGTTCAATGGCATTCGGCAATTCAGGGCCGCGGGTTGCACCCGTTACGGCAACCCGAATGGGCATAAACAGTTTTTTGCCTTTATGGCCGGTCGCTTTCTGGACGTTCTTCATCGCTTGTTTTATCCCGGCCGCTTCAAATGGTTCAAGCGCGGAAATTTGATCATAAAAGGCTTGGAGGACGTCCGGCACCTGCTCTTCTTCCAAAACGGCTGCGGCATCACCATCATATTGTATTTCGTCCTGGAAAAATTGTTTGGACAACTCAACAATTTCTGCACCATAGCTCATTTGCTCCTGATACAGGGCGACCAATTTTCTTGCCCGCTGCATTTCTTCTTCATCAGGCTGTTCACTTACATAGCCTGCTTTTTGAAGGTGCGGCAAAGATAATTCGACTACTTTATCCAAATCCAGCTTTTTCATATACTGGTTGTTCATCCAGGCCAGTTTGTGCTTGTCGAATAATGCTGGAGATTTCGACAGCCGGCTGGCATCAAAAATGTCGATAAATTCTTCTTTCGAAAAAATTTCCTCTTCCCCTTCGGGAGACCAGCCGAGCATGGCAATAAAATTAAACAATGCTTCGGGCAAATAACCCAATTCCGCGTATTGTTCAATGAACTGGATGATTGATTCATCCCGTTTGCTCAGTTTTCTCCGACTTTCATTTACAATCAGCGTCATATGTCCAAATACTGGCGGTTCCCAGCCAAACGCTTCGTAAACCATCAACTGCTTCGGGGTATTGGAAATATGGTCGTCACCGCGCAGCACATGGCTGATTTCCATTAAATGGTCATCCACCGCAACAGCGAAGTTATATGTCGGAATGCCGTCCTTTTTCACAATGACGAAATCACCGATTCCATCGGATTCAAAAGAAACTTCATCTTTTACCATATCTTTAAAAGTGTAAGTTTTTCCGGGTGGAACTTTAAAACGGACACTGGGCTCACGCCCTTGGGCTTCAAGCTTTTTCCGATCTTCATCTGTCAAGTTCCGGCATTTCCCGGAGTAGCGCGGCATCTCTTTGCGGGCAATTTGCGCTTCACGCTCCGCTTCCAATTCTTCTTCCGTACAGTAACATTTATACGCCAAGCCCCGTTCCAGGAGTTCATGATAATATTCTTCGTATATATGATTGCGTTCAGACTGGCGGTAGGGGCCGTATCCCCCGTCTTTATCGATGCTTTCGTCCCAGTCGATGCCAAGCCATTTTAAATATGCAAGCTGGCTTTGCTCGCCGCCTTCTATATTTCTTTTCTGGTCCGTATCCTCAATTCTGATAATAAATTTTCCGCCCTTGTTGCGGGCAAACAAATAGTTAAATAGTGCTGTACGCGCGTTTCCGATATGAAGGTGTCCCGTCGGACTCGGCGCATAACGAACCCGTATGTCATTTGACATCACTTGCTGCCTCCTCAAAGTTTCAAATCATGTTTGAAACTCGTCATTCTTCTTACATTTTACTATAGTTTAGCCTTCGTTAAAAGATGGCAAGCTTTCATTGTTCTTTTGAAGTAAAATGACAGCCATGGCCGCAATTCCTTCCTCGCGCCCGACAAAGCCAAGCTTTTCCGTCGTCGTTGCTTTTACATTTACACGGGCCCTTTCCGCCTCCAGCAAGCCGGCGATCCGCTCTCTCATCTGTTCGATATATGGCGCCATTTTCGGTTTTTGCGCCATGATCGTACAATCAACATTTACAAGGCCGTAGCCCTTTTGTTTGACAAGCTCCCATACGTCTTCAAGCAGGCGGGCGGAATCCAAATCTTTATTCGCTATATCGGTATCCGGAAAATGCCGTCCGATATCCCCTTCCCCGATGGCTCCCAGCGCCGCGTCCGCAATCGTATGAAGAAGGACGTCCGCATCGGAATGGCCGATCAATCCTTTTTCATATGGAATTTCAATTCCGCCAATGATGAGCGGCCGGTTGTCGGCAAATTGATGTACATCAAAACCTTGTCCAATTCTCAACATGTGAGCCTCTCCCTAACCATTAAGATGTGTGCGTTTCTCCAGGACGGCCCTGGCAAAATACAAGTCCTCCGGAGTCGTTATTTTCATATTATCGTAATCACTTTCAATAATTTTAACAGGGATATCCCCCATTTTTTCAACAAGCGAAGCTTCATCCGTTCCCAAATAGTCTTCAGCTTTTGCCCATTCATGCGCCTTCTGTAAAATGGACAAACGAAAAGCCTGTGGAGTCTGAATTTGCCACAAGCTGCTGCGGTCAATCGTTTCAACCACTTCCTGGCGAACCGCTTTTTTGATCGTATCTTTTACGGGGACTGCTGCTATGGCGGCGCCGGAACGGGCGGCCTCCCTTACAAGCTGTCTGATGACCGGGCGGCGGATAAACGGGCGGGCGCCATCATGAACCAGTACAATCTCACCAGAAACTGCCGTTAATCCATTATACACGCTATGCTGGCGCTCCGCGCCCCCATAAACAAATTCGAGCTTTCCTTCGTATTCCCGGCCGGCGGTCATTTCCTTAAAAATTTTTTCTTCTTTGGGCTGTATTACTGCGATCATTTTGGAACAGTCCCGGTCTGCCGCAAACACATCAAGTGTATGCAGGATAATGGGACGCCCGTTCAATTCAATAAAGAGCTTGTTTTTCCCCGCTCCCATTCTTGTTCCCGATCCGGCAGCGGGGATAATGACCTCATACTCCACCTTGTCCAAACCCCTGTCTATAGCGCTTTTTCCAACAATTTAGGTTTTGCAAAAATCATTCTTCCAGCCGATGTTTGCAATACACTTGTTACAACCACATCGATTTTTTTGCCGATGTAGTCTCTTCCTTCTTCTACGACAATCATCGTTCCATCGTCAAGATAGGCCACACCCTGGTTATATTCTTTTCCGTCCTTGATCACCTGAACATTCAATTCTTCTCCTGGCAGAACGACAGGTTTTACCGCGTTTGCCAAATCATTAATGTTCAAAACAGACACGTTTTGAATTTCACATACTTTATTCAAGTTAAAATCGTTCGTCACAACGGTTCCGTTCAGCAATTTTGCCAGCTTGACAAGCTTGCTGTCCACTTCCTGGACATCGTCAAAATCGCCTTCATACATCTGGACCTCAATATTAACTTCCTTTTGGATTCGGTTCAAGGTATCCAGGCCACGTCTTCCCCTGTTTCTTTTCAAGGCATCGGAAGAATCGGCTATATGCTGAAGTTCTGCCAACACAAAGTGCGGAATCACAAGAATGCCTTCCAAAAAACCCGTTCGGCAAATGTCGGCGATTCTCCCATCAATAATGACACTCGTATCGAGGATTTTCAATCTTTTTGATGATGCCTGCTCATGATCGTCGCCCACATCGCCGGGCGTTTTCTTTTTGCTCGCCCGGGTAAACGAGAATAAGTTCGTCAGCTCATCGCGCTTTTTAAACCCGACTTGAAAACCGAGATAACCGAGCAATAATGTAAGTAAAATCGGGACAAATTCGTTCACAATGGGGATCTCGATATGATTGATGGCCAGTCCGGCCAAAAATGCGACGATCAATCCGAAAATAAGACCCAAACTTCCAAACAAAATATCGGTAACGGGAGCTTTTACGATTCGGTCTTCAAACCATTTGACCACGTTGACCATATGATCAACCGCCCAAAATGTAATGATATAAAAAATAATAGCGCCCATAATAGCAGTAACAAACGTATTATTTATCCAAATAATTTGATCCAGGGATGCCAATTTTAAAAGCCCGGGAATCAGAAAAAGGCCAAGCGTTCCTCCTAAAAGCAAGAAACATGCCTGGACAATCCGCTTTAACATAACTTCACCTCCTTGTTTTCATTATAAGCAAATTGCGCACTTTAAAAACGTGACGAATTGATTATTTTACGAATACCACGGCAAAATGGTTTCAATATTATAGTCGAATAGTTTTGGCGAGCGTCGTCTTCTTCATTTTACTTTAACAAAAGAATAGGACATTTTCTTTTCAGACATATGACAATTACGTAAATTATTATGTTAAGAATGCTTGCTGCAATGCTTCCTCTACTGTTTCCACGCCAATGAGCCGAATCCCTTCCGGAACTTTCCAGCCGCCGATATTTTTGGCAGGAACCAATATTCGGGTAAAGCCGAGCTTTGCAGCTTCCTGGACGCGCTGCTCAATGCGGGATACACGCCTTACCTCCCCTGTTAAACCAACTTCCCCGATCAGGCAATCTGCCGGCCTGGTAGGCTGGTCGCGAAAGCTCGATGCGATACTGACAGCCACCGCAAGGTCAATCGCCGGTTCATCCAGCTTTACTCCTCCGGCCACTTTAAGATATGCATCCTGGTTTTGCAGCAAAAGGCCGACCCGTTTTTCCAAAACAGCCATTAACAGTGATACGCGATTATGGTCGATGCCGGTTGCCATCCGCCGCGGATTTCCATAGCTTGTAGGAGAAATCAGGGCTTGGATCTCCACGAGTACAGGCCTTGTTCCCTCCATCGAAGCGACTACGGTTGAACCAGACGCTCCTTTTGAACGTTCTTCAAGAAATATTTCAGACGGATTTTCCACCTCTTCCAAGCCCGACTCTTTCATTTCAAAAATACCGATTTCATTCGTAGAACCAAACCTGTTTTTGACGGCCCGCAAAATCCGGTAAGTATGATGGCGTTCCCCTTCAAAATATAAAACGGTATCCACCATATGCTCCAAAAGACGCGGACCTGCAATTGCCCCTTCTTTTGTCACATGTCCGACGATGAAAATCGCAATTCCCTTTGTTTTTGCCATTTTCATGAATTCGCCGGTACATTCACGGACTTGTGAGACGCTGCCCGGTGCAGAAGTCACTTCAGGATGATAGACGGTTTGGATGGAGTCTACTACTACAAAATCCGGAGATAAATTGGAAATCGTTTGATCAATCAGCTCCAAATTCGTTTCGGCATAAATAAATAGGTTCGGTGAAGTTACATGAAGCCGGTTGGCCCGCAGTTTTGTTTGTTTAACCGATTCCTCTCCCGATATATAAAGCACTTTTCTATCCAAATCAGCCAGCCGGGCAGATGTTTGTAAAAGGAGGGTTGATTTGCCGATCCCCGGATCTCCCCCGATCAACACAAGCGATCCGGGTACAACACCCCCGCCAAGAACGCGGTTGAATTCCGTTAAGTTTGTCTCAATGCGGGGTTCCATGTCCGTTTGAATGGAGGTAATGGGCGTGGCTTTGGATGTGGCAACCGGGGCAGTGTGACGAAGCCCTCCTTGTCTTGATTTTCCGGTTATTTCGACTTCTTCAACCATTTGGTTCCACTCGCCGCAGCCCGGGCAGCGTCCCATCCATTTTGGTGATTCATAGCCGCAATTTTGGCACATGAACTTTGTTTTTCTTTTCGCCATTTTAGGTCCTCCCCTTGCAGTCATACAAAAGATGGGGCACACGGTTTAATCTCCATGTACCCCGGTTTGATTAAGACAATGATTCTTCTTTTGTTTTCACGACAAATTCGCCGTCCTCGACGTCAACGAGTACATGTTGACCCATTTTGATTGTTCCTTTTAACAGTTCCTCAGAGAGGCGATCCTCAATGAATTTTTGAATGGCTCTTCTAAGGGGCCTTGCACCGTATTCCGGATCAAATCCTTCTTCGGCAATTTTTTCCTGGGCTCTTTCAGTTAATTCAAGATCCATTTCCTGCTCTTTTAACCGTCCAATTAGCTGGTTGGCCATAAGGGTGGCAATTTTCTTCAAGTGTGGTTTTTCCAACGCATGGAATACGATAATTTCGTCAATCCGGTTTAAAAATTCGGGGCGGAACGCTTTTTTCAATTCTTCCATCACTTGGCTCTTCATGTCCTTATAATTTCGTTCCCCGTCTTGGATGGCAAACCCGACATATTTATTCCGATTCAATGTTTGGGCCCCGACGTTTGACGTAAGAATCAGCACTGTATTCCGGAAGTCGACGGTCCTTCCTTTTGAATCGGTCAAGCGCCCGTCTTCCAATACTTGAAGTAAAATGTTAAAAACGTCAGGATGGGCTTTTTCTATTTCATCCAGCAATATGACTGAGTACGGTTTTCTTCGGACTTTTTCCGTCAGCTGGCCGCCCTCTTCAAAACCGACGTATCCCGGAGGTGAACCGACAAGCCTGGAAGTGGAATGTTTCTCCATATATTCGGACATATCCAGACGAATGATGGCATCCTCATCGCCGAACATCGCTTCGGCAAGCGCACGGGCAAGTTCCGTCTTTCCTACGCCTGTTGGTCCAAGGAAGATAAAGGATCCAATCGGCCTTTTTGGATCTTTCAATCCTGCACGGGCCCTTCTTACTGCTTTGGCAACCGCTTTTACAGCCTCTTCCTGGCCAATAACACGAGAATGAAGGATGTCTTCCAAATTGAGCAGCCTTTCCGTTTCGGTAGAAGCAAGCTTCGATACTGGAACTCCCGTCCAGCTTGATACGACCTGGGCGATGTCTTCCACCGTCACTTCCGTGTTTTCCTGTCCCTGCTTTTCTTTCCAGGATTTCTTCGTTTCTTCCAATTCCTCACGGAGCCTTTGTTCCGTATCCCTCAATGAAGCGGCCTTTTCAAACTCCTGGCTTTGCACGGCGGCATCCTTTTCTTTCCGGATCATTTCAAGTTTCTGCTCGAGTTCTTTTAAATTTGGCGGAGTCGTATAAGAACGGAGTCTCACTTTGGAACCTGCTTCATCAATTAAGTCGATGGCTTTGTCCGGCAGAAAACGATCCGAAATGTATCGGTCCGACAATTTTACGGCTGCTTCAATTGCTTCGTCTGTAATGGAGACGCGATGATGCGCTTCATAACGATCACGAAGCCCTTCCAAAATTTGAATTGATTCTTCAATGGTAGGTTCATCCACTTGAATGGGCTGGAAGCGGCGCTCAAGTGCTGCATCTTTTTCAATATATTTTCGATATTCATCCAACGTCGTAGCACCTATGCACTGAAGCTCTCCGCGCGCCAAAGACGGCTTCAAAATATTGGACGCATCAATGGCACCCTCAGCTCCGCCGGCGCCGATTAATGTGTGCAGTTCGTCAATAAATAAAATAATATTTCCTGCCTGCCTGATTTCGTCCATCACTTTTTTCAGACGGTCTTCAAACTCACCACGATATTTTGTTCCCGCAACGACTGTTCCCATATCCAGGGTCATGACCCTCTTGTCGCGGAGCGTTTCCGGTACTTCGTTATTGATGATTTGCTGTGCAAGGCCTTCAGCAATCGCTGTTTTTCCGACACCGGGCTCTCCGATAAGAACCGGGTTATTTTTTGTTCTCCTGCTGAGTACTTCGATGACGCGTTGTATCTCCTTATTCCGGCCAATCACCGGGTCCAGGCTCCCCTCCTTGGCTATCGCTGTCAAATCGCGGGCCAAGCTGTCCAGCGTGGGCGTATTGGCGTTTGAAGCATTTCCGCCGCCATGGCTGCTGGCCTCATTGCTTCCCAAAAGCTGGAGAACTTGCTGCCGCGCTTTATTGAGACTGACACCAAGATTATTCAATACCCGTGCTGCAACGCCTTCACCTTCGCGGATTAACCCGAGCAATACATGCTCCGTCCCAACATAGGAATGGCCAAGCTTCCTTGCTTCATCCATCGAAAGTTCTATGACCTTTTTGGCCCGTGGGGTATAATGAATCGTCTGGGACGTATCTTTCCCGGGGCCGATCAAGTTTTCAACCTCTTTTTGAATTTTTTCCGGACTGAGCCCGAGTCCGTATAACGCCTTGGCCGCAATTCCTTCCCCTTCTCTGACAAGCCCGAGCAAAATATGTTCCGTGCCAATATTGCCATGGCCCAGCCTAACCGCCTCTTCCTGGGAAAGGGCCAATACTTTTTGTGCTCTCTCTGTAAAACGACCAAACATCATGCTAATCTCCTCCTGTCCGTTTCTCTTCAAGTTTTAAGCGTTCCCTGATCAATGCCGCTCTTTTGATGTCCCGTTCCACAGGTCGAAGCGGCCCTCCTGCATATTGTTGTAAAAATCCCGGTTGTGTTAAAATCATGAGTTCATTTAATATGTTTCTTGAAAGGTGTTTAATATATCCTGTATCTATGCCCAATCTGACGTCAGATAAACATTCTGCCGCCTCTTTTGTTTCAATTATTCTGCAATTGGCCAAGATTCCGTATGACCGAAATACTTTGTCTTCTAATTGTATGTTTGATGTTTTGACTAATGCTTGGCGGGCTGCCCTTTCCTGGGCAACAATCTGGTGAACGACGCTAATTAGGTCCCCGACAATATCCTCTTCAGACTTTCCCAGTGTAATTTGGTTGGAGATTTGGAATATGTTTCCCAGGGCCTCACTGCCCTCACCATATATTCCCCTGACGACCAGTCCCAATTGGTTGATTGCGGGGATAATCTGATTCATTTGACGGGTAAGAATCAGTGCCGGCAAATGGACCATGACGGATGCGCGCAAACCGGTGCCAACATTAGTTGGACAGGTCGTTAAATAGCCAAGCTGCTCATCAAATGCATAATCAACGCGTTCTTCCAAAAGATCATCAATTTTATTAGCCCGTTCCAATGCCTCCATAATTTGCAATCCCGGATAGAGGCATTGTATCCTGATATGATCCTCCTCGTTGATCATGATGCTGATGTCTTCCCGTTCTGAAAGGAGGACTGCTCCATGGGTTGCATGCTCCGCCAATCTCGGGCTGATCAGATGTTTTTCCACCAATACTCTTTTTTGCAAATCTTTGAGGCCGTCAATTTCCAAAAACTCCATTGGACCGTAATCCCGGAAAGCATGTACTTGGATCGTCTCATTAATTTTATTAATGATTTCCCCGGCTTCCTCATTGCTAAACAAAGTCGGGAACTTGTAATTCCGCAAATTTCGGGCCAGCCTGATACGGGAGCTTAAAATAATATCCGAATCGGGACCTTCTGAACTCATCCAGGAACTTACAGCTTGATTAAGAAACTTTTCTAGACTCATTCGCTTTTTTCCTCCCCTTCAACCAGTTTTTTTTCAAGGGAGCGAATTTGATCGCGTACTTCTGCTGCTTTTTCAAACTCTTCCTGCCGAACCAAAAAGCCGAGTTTCTCTTTTAACAATTCAAGCTCTTTTTTCAAATGGAGAGATCCGCCAATCCTTGCAGGTACTTTCCCTCCATGTGTCATATTTCCGCTGTGCAGCTTTTTAATTATGGGTACAAGCTGATGTCGAAATGTTTGATAACAGTTTGCACAGCCGAATCGTCCAATCTTGGCAAACTGCGGGTACGTCATCTTGCAAACTTCACACTGGAGCATTCCTCCAGAAATCGATTCCGGAGCCGCTTTCTGGTAAGCAGGATCAATATTCAACAGGCCGGCAAGCATATCGTTGATCGAAAAGCCCGCCCCTCCCTGGAGCAAATAAAGTTCCCCTTTCTCCTGTGCACAGCGCTCACAGAGCTCAATAACGGTTTTCTCCCCATTCACCACTTTTGTAAAATGCAGGGAGGCCGGCCTTTCTTTACATTCTTGACATATCATTTTAGCCATCCTCCTTTTTCCTAATCATACTTAATCGACTGCAGCATCGCTTTCAACATACGAGCACGCAATACGTCTCTTTCAGGTAAATCGATGGATAATACAGTCCGGTCAATCACGTTGATCATCAACTTTGCCTCGCGTTCCTTCAAGATTTTTTCCTCCAACAAACGCATGATGATATCTTCTGCTCTCGACTGGGAAATCTTTTTTCCAATCAATACCTTTAGCTGATCAATCAAATGGGCCTGATTATGAAGCTTTACTTTGGAAATTCTGATATAACCGCCTCCCCCTCGCTTGCTTTCTACCAAATACCCTCTTTCCATTGTAAAGCGGGTGTTGATCACATAATTGATTTGCGAGGGAACACACTGAAACTTGTCAGCCACCTCACTTCTCTTTATTTCTACGATTTCGCTTTCACTAAGTTCCAACACTTTTTTTAAATATTCCTCAATAATATCGGACACATTCCGCATCATCAAGCCGCCTCCCTGACCTATGCTTGACTTTGACTATATTTGACTTAAATTATACATGAAAAAAAGCTTGGTTTGCAATCAGATCGCTTATTCATATTTTTGCCTTTTTAAGACAAAATAAAACCAGGCCAATTGATATGGGCATTTTGGCTTGTGTTCACAATTGTATGTAATAAGAAAAGCGCCTTGCTCAGCCCCGACAAGCATACGACGAAACACACAGGAGGCCCCCTCCGGACTTATGACCTCGAGGGGCTAGGCGCTGGAGCTAGACACAGAAAAACTTCTTTTGAAGAAAAATTTTCTTAGCAAGACTTTCTTAACTTTTGAAGAAAACAGAAAAAACATAGAGCGTTAAAGCTCTATGTTTTTGTTTGCCCGGCAACGTCCTGCTCTCGCAAGGGGAAACCCCTCACTACCATCGGCGCTGAAGAGCTTAACTTCCGTGTTCG